>NZ_JASOLS010000003.1:0-189313 GCF_030215295.1 Corynebacterium sp. UMB6689
CCCACCCCACCGACGAAAACCGCCAGGTAACAATGTCAAGAGTGACATTGCTCACCAGCCCATGGCCTAAGTCAGGTTACAGCGCTATCTCACCGGAAAACGACGAATCCCGCCGCACTATGCGACGGGATTAACCACTGCAGGATCTCCGATGGCGGGCCTAACTAGTTGAGCTTGGCACCAGCAAAGTTCTTCTTGCCACGACGAAGCACAAGCCACGCACCGTGCAGCAAGTCCTCGGCGGCTGGTTCCCAATCATCAGACTCGATGCGCTGGTTATTGACATATGCACCGCCCTCCTTGATGGTTCGACGAGCTGCGCCCTTGGAATCGGCAAGGCCAGAAGCAACCAACAGGTCCACAATCGTGCGTGGCTCATCAGCAGCAATGTCAGCGACAGTGGTCTCAGACAGCGCACCAACCAGTGTCTGCTCGTCCAATTCAGCAAGCTCCGCCTTACCGAACAAGGCCTGTGCGGCAAGCTCAACGGATTTCGTGGCTTCCTCACCGTGGACCAAATTGGTCATTTCCTGCGCCAGGCGGCGCTGTGCCTCACGACGGAAGGGCTCCTCGGCAACCTTCTGCTCGTACTCAGCGATTTCTTCCTGGCTGAGGAAGGTAAACCACCGCAAGTAGTCGATGACCACGGAGTCACCCGCGTTGAGGAAGTACTGGTACCAGGAGTAAGGCGATGTCTTCTCCGGGTCGAGCCAGAGCTTTCCGCCACCAGTGGACTTACCAAACTTCTGTCCCTGGGCATCCGTCACGAGCGGAACCGTCAGGCCGTGCACCTTGGCTCCCTTGACGCGTCGGTTGAGATCGACGCCCGAAACGATATTGCCCCACTGATCACCACCACCGATTTGCAGAACACAATCAAACTCGTCGTGCAGATGGACATAGTCATTGGACTGCAAGAGCATGTAGGAAAACTCGGTGTACGAGATGCCATCAGACTCCAAACGGCGCTTGACGGTGTCACGGTCCAGCATGGTGTTGAGAGAAAAGTTCTTACCCACATCACGCAAGAAATCGATCACGGTCATTTTCGAAGTCCAGTCAGCATTGTTGACCATGGTGGCGGCGTTCTCACCCTCAAAATCAATGAACTGACGCAGTTGCTTCTTAATGGCGACCATATTGTCGTTGATGGTCTCCTGCGAGAGCATGGTGCGCTCCCCTACATCGCGCGGGTCACCGATCTGGCCCGTCGCGCCACCTGCCAGGGCAATCGGATGGTGACCAGCCTTCTGGAAGCGGCGAAGCATAATCATCGGTACGAGGTGTCCGGCATGCAGCGAATCGCCTGTCGGGTCAAAACCGCAGTACAACGTGATGGGTTCTTCGCAGGCCTCACGGAGTGCGTCGAGGTCGGTGGACTGGTTAATGAGGCCGCGCCACTGCAGCTCATCAATGATATTCATGAAGGCTCCTTTGAAAATCGATTCGTTCTTTTGAGATCTAGTTCTGGCGCGGCCACGGCGTAGCGTGGTCCACCAGCATGACGGGGATGTCGTTCTCAATGGGATAGGCCACGCCAAGGCGTTCATTGACCAAGACCTGTTCCTCGGCCAGATACTTCAACGGACCTTTATCCTGCGGACACACCAAGATGTCAAGCAGTTGCGAATCGAGACTCATAAGCGCTAAGCCTACACTTCCCTAGATTCCAAAGAAGGAAGGGTCCCACCATATTCGAGCTTGAGCGCCATGGAATGATTGCGCAGCTTGCGGACCGAGTTCTGGGAAATCGCCTCCTTGATTTGCTCCATTTCGCGGCCCAGGATGCTGAGCGATTCACTCATCTCCTCGACAGCAACCGGATCTTCCAGGTCTGTCACATCAAGGTAAGACCTCACTAGCTCTTTGGAGTGTTCTTCAATCATGTCGCGCACGAGGGCTTGCTGGTGCGGAGCCTCATCGAGTCGGTGCCAATTGTCTAACACCCACACCGCTGACTCATCGAAAGAATCCCACGCACGTTGGACAGGACTAGGAAGCTTGTGCGCTGTAAAGGTGTACCGGACTTCCTCCAAGGTGTGGATAAGCTCGCCTTCCCCTGCCTTTGGTGGCTCCAGAACCTTCTCTTGCCGTGGCGGCGTCACGAATCCAGCAGCCATACCGGTGCAGATTGCGACGACCGGCCACAGGAAGCCCAAACCGCCGCCACTTAAAACATGGAGGACAACGACGAGTGCGGTAACCGCAACGCCGACAACAACTTTTCGCGAGTTCAGGGCGTTCATGTAGGGCAGATCCTCCTGGGAAAGGTGGAGTTGGTTTACTGGTAGGCACGAATTTCTTCGAATGCGGCAGCGAGGTCGCCGTTGAGCGCATCAAAGGTCTTGCCACCAGTGAGCTGAGCAAGTTCTTCCATCTCTTGGATATTGGCTTCACCATACAAGATGACAAAGACCGGAATCTCCTTTTTGTCCTCGGGCAGCTGCTCATAGGCTTCCTTGAACTGTGCAAATGTGCGCCCACGTGTAACTTCGCCGTCGGTCATGAGCACGACGGTGCCAATATCACCGCCACTGGTATCCACTTCATCGAAAGCATTTAGGACGGCCTCGAAGGTCGCGGTATCGCCATCCGCAACGAGGCGTTCCACGCGGTCTGCAAGCTCCTTGGTGGTTGCCGGCTTATCCTTATCCACGCGTGCACGAGTCGGTTGCTGGGGTTCTGAAGAATACGGAATCAGCTTGATCTGCTCGCGATTTCGGAAGGCAACTTGGCCTTCGCCATCTGGGGTGCCGTCAGCTGAGCCGTCGATAAGCGGGAGCAAACTACTCTTGAGTAGATCCATACGCTCGCCTTCCATGGAGCCGGAGGTATCGAGGACCAAAGCCGTGTTGCCAGGATTGCGCAGTTCATGGGCAAAGGCAGCCTCCAGCGCATCAACGGTTTGCTCGTTTGCTGGGTAGGGCAGCTCAAAAATAGTGCCGGGCAAGTCGGAATTATCTACCCGCAAATGGAAGCTGGTGAGCTTGTCTGGATGCTCCGCAAACCACTCAGCAAGCGCCTGTACTTTTGCTTCTGCGTCTTTGTCTGAAGAGCTCCCCAAGGAAGACAACGGGTAGTCTGCCGAAATCACTCCATCGGAGGGGATGACCACCTCTATGTCTGCTCCCTCATCTTTGAGCTGGTAAAGCACAGATTCATAGTTAAAGATTGCATCGGCTTGCTCCGGGTGTTCGCGGAAGCGGTCGGCCAACCAGCCAGAGGAACCTGAAGTCAGGGTTTGGTTGCCAAAGAGCTTCTGCACTTTGCCAGTGGATTGCCTGATGTCTTTTTCCGTGAGGGCGCGTCCTGTGTCCGCAAAAGCAGTCGTTGCTGCCGATAACGCGGAGAAACCCGAATTTGAGGTAGAAGGATCCGTCATGCCAAAAGTTATTCCGGAGTTGGCGATTTCTTGCCACGTCGGCTGCTTGCCAGTCCAGCCTTGCTCTTGTGCCACAGAGGTCTGCACGCCGAGAGCTATCGGGGAACGTGCCACGCTGTGTTCTCTTCCCAGCTGGCCATCTGCACCAATAATGCGCGCATAGCGATTGGTGGCAAACCACGTCGCGTCATAGGTCCCTTCGAAACCACCTTGCTTAAGTGTGCGAGAATTCGCCAGCGTTCCGTCCTCGGTGGTCATGGTGATGTCGAAGCCGAGGTCTTGGGAGGCTTCGGCAAGCACGGGCTCCAGAGGTTCGAGCTCCGTTGCCGCCACGATTCTGAGACCCCCGCTGAATGAGTTTCCAGCGCCGGGTTTCTGAGAGTCATCCAACAGATCACCCATCGAACAGGCCGTCAGCGCCATGGTGCCTACTAGAATGAGCAACACTCGCAGTGACCGAAACATTCCCTCACAACCTTCCTGATGCTTGTTACTGCGGAGCCTTATCCGACTGCCTGCAGAATTTCCTCGTAATCCGCCCACCGCAGCTGGCTATATTCCCCGCCATCCACGGGGATACTGTGATCACTGGATGGATCAAATTTCGAGCTGAAGCCGGAGCCCTGTGTGCTGAGCCCGAGCCCCTCCATCACCGCAGGGATGCCGTCCTCATTCATTGCTTTAGCAAACAGCGCTCCCTCCTCAGTGCGAGGAATGACGATGCTGGTCAACGTCGTCGGTGGGTTCAGGGCTAAGGACGTATAGCGGGACAGGTCCTCACCCTCGTGGAGCAGGCGCACGTACTGATCGGTAGTTGCCAAGGCCATGGGCATCTCCCCCTTATCTACCCGAAGAAAAGCATCGAGAATTCCCTGGTCGGTGGTCTCACTGTAGCCTTGTTCCGCTACGAGACCCCGCATGATGTCATCAGCTTCCGCATCAATCTTCGCCTTGTCATCGCGTCCTAGCTTCTTCTCCGCGTAATCCGCCCCAACGGTGCGTAGGACACGGGCGTAGCGCAATGCGGCAAAAGACTGGCTTACCTGGGGCACTGCAACATCCACGACACGCGGCGAGCCGAAGGTTGGGCTAATGTCACGCCAGCGAGTGTTTTCCTGGGACATGTCCACCAAGGTCTCTACGTTCAACGAAGCTAGGTTGTCGGATTCCGTGACCAAGTCGTGGTTCTTCATGTCCTCTACAAGCTCGCTATGCACCAGCACCAACAACTGATTGCCAAATACCATCGGAGAACCTTCATCCAGTTCCGCCAACTCCGGGTTGGTATTGCGTAGGTCAGACACCCACGCAGCGCCATTGGGGTCCGTCAAAATGAAGTCATAATCCTTGTCCACGCTGCTGCTGCGCTCAACGAAGTCACGAGCCGGCACAACATCGAGGTCGAGCTCGATGTTGTGTTTCTCTAAAGCCTCGAGCATGGCCGGGTCTTTAAAGGTAGCTTCCAGTTCTGGACTAATTGCGCCCGTGACAAGGGTCGTGTCCTTGAAAAAGTTGAACTTCGGCAGGGAATCTCCGCCACGCCCCACCACGAGGGAGGCCACGGCGAGGGCGATGAACACTGCGGCGAATACGAAGGATTTAGTACGCTTCGTCGACGATGTGCTGCTCATGATCTAAATCATAAAGTGATCTTCTTCTCATTGCTGGGTAAAGGAAGGGGGTGAGGGGGTAAAGCGGGAGCCCGCTGTCCTGCCTCACCCAGTTCTTTAAAGAAGAGAAGGAACGTTCGCTACCAAAGAGTAGAGGTCCTTCGGGTCCTCAGGGTTAGCGATGATATCAATCTCGGACTCTAGGTCGGTGCCCCGAACAGAATCACGTAGATAACGCAGAGCAGAGAAATCATTAATAGCGAATCCGACGTCATCAAAAAGCGTAATCTGCTCCTCGCTATCGCGGCCCGTGGCCTGGCCTGTCAGTACCTGATAAAACTCGACGACTGGGAAATCCTCCGGCTTCTGCTGAATCTCGCCCTCAATGCGGGTTTGCTCGGGAAACTCAACAAAGACTTTTGACTTGTCCAAAATCGAGCTTTCCAGCTCCGTCTTGCCGGGACAATCACCGCCCACAGCGTTGAGATGCACGCCCGGGAGAACATGGCGCTCAGCCAGAATCTGGTTCTGCGCTTTATCCGCCGTGCAGGTGGTGATGATATCCGCGCCCTGCACCACCTCATCGACACTCGTGCAGGCAGTGATACTAAAGCCCAGCGGCTCAAGATTGCGCCTAAACTTTTCTACCGCCTGTGGGTCAATGTCGTAGATGGCTATGTCATCAATCCCCATGACTCCGCGGAAGGCCAGTGCTTGAAATTCCGACTGGGAACCAGCCCCGACCATGGCCATCCTTTTCGAATCCTGCCGGGCCAGGTGTTTGGCAACCATGGCCGAGGTAGCGGCCGTGCGCAGCGCTGTGAGCAGAGTCATCTCTGCTTCGAAGGTGGGGTAGCCATTGTCGACGTCGGCAAGCACGCCGAAGGCCGTAACCGTTTGGAATCCGCGCGCGGGATTGGAGGGGTGACCGTTGACGTACTTAAAGGAATACTCCTTACCGTTGGAAGTGGGCATAAGTTCGATGACGCCAAACGGGGTGTGGGAGGCAACTCGGGCGATTTTGTCGAAGCGCTCCCATTCGCGATAGTCCGCTTCAAGGTAATCCACCATACCGGTGATGATGTTTTCTACTCCCTCGCGCTGTATCCAGCGTGCCATGTTTTCTACATCAACAAACTTGACTGCGTGATTCATCTCTTTCTCCGCTCTTGATTCTTGTCTTAGTTCTTAGGGTGAAGGTCCGTCTGCGGCGCAGCCGGGAAGCGCGAGGTGGGCAGGTGCTTGGCCTTCCTCTCCGCCGCGATGGCATAAATGCGCTCACGCCAGGCAAACCACATGGCTGCGAATACCGGGATGAGCAGCAGCGTCGAAGCCAAGGCAAAAGTTCCGATTGGGTAATCGAAGGCCATGAGAAAGATGACCACGGCGATGAAAGCCAACACCGACCAGTCACCGGCTTGTCCGAATGGTGAGCGGTATGTCGGGCGGGTATAGCGACCCTTCTTGGCCAGCTGCACAAATTTAATGTGTGACATGGCTACTGCCGCCCACGACGCCAATGTTCCGAGCGCCGCGAGGTTCAACACGGTTTCAAAAGCCATCTCCGGCACGACATAGTTGAGAAACACACCGGCGAGGCCGACGAAGGCAGCCATCACGATGCCGCCATAGGGAACGCCGGATTTAGACATGCGGGCACCGAATTTAGGGCCGGATCCAGCGGTGGACATGTTGTACATGATGCGGCCCGTGGAATATAGCCCGGCGTTCAGAGAGGAAATAGCTGCAGTGATAACCACCAGCTGGAAGATGGGCGCCGCATAGCCTGCCCCGAGGGTCTCAAAGAAGGTCACAAAGGGCGAAACCTCCGCCACGTAGGTCGTATACGGCAGCACCAAGGTCAGCAGCAGGACGCTGCCGAAGTAGAAGACCACGATGCGGAACAACACGCTGTTGACCGCACGCGGAATATGCTTCTCGACATCCTTGGTCTCGCCGGAGGTGGTGCCCACCAGCTCGATGCCGGCGTAGGCGAAGACCACGCCTTGAATGACGATAACCGCAGGAAGCAGACCATTCGGCAGCCAACCGCCGGCATCAGCAATGAGGCTAAACCCAGTCGGGTCACCATTCGGATGGCCTAAAATAACCACACCAATCGCCACCACCATAAAAATGATCAGCGCAACGATCTTGATCATGGAGAACCAATACTCCAGCTCGCCAAAGATCTTCACTGAGAGCATGTTGAACAGCAGGATGCTGCACACCACACCGAGAGCGAGCAACCATTGCGGGACGGCGTCAAGCCACGTGGTATATTGCCCAAACCACTTGATGTAGATGGCCACTGCGGTGCCATCTGCCACCAACGTCGCCGCCCAATTTCCCCAGTAGAGCCAACCGGTCACGAAGGCAGTCTTTTCGCCATAAAACTCACGCGCGTAGGAGACGAAAGAACCTGAGCTCGGGCGGTACACGATGAGTTCACCGAGCGAGCGCAAAATGATGTAGCCGAAGAATCCACACACCAAGTACAAGACGGCCAGGAAGGGGCCCGCCGTTTGGAGGCGCCCGCCGGTGCCGAGCAGCAACCCAGTACCGATGGCAGAGCCGATGGCAATCATCTGCAGCTGACGGTTGCTCATCCCCTTCTGGAGGCCGTGGTCTTCCGAAGCATAGACCGCCTTCTCTTTCTCATGAGACTCCGCGTTGGGCGGCCGAAGTGTTTCAGTCATAAGGGAGATAGTCCTTTCCGAATCCGGAACGCGATGGAGCTTCGCATTCCCTAAGGAAACGTTATAGGAACCCTATGAGACGCAGCTCACTCCTACCCCCGCACTGTGATACACGACAACTATACGCAGTGGAAAAGAGCGCTCTGCGTCACCCCCACATAAGAAAAGAACCGCATGGCCAGGAGGACCATGCGGTTAGAGAAGCTGGCGCGTTTAGCGCAGCGGAGTCTGCGCCCAGTCGCGTGCGCCACGAGCACGCTCGCGAACCTTTTCGCGCTGCTCCACCACGCGGACACCGGCGGTGCCGCCCTTAGTAGAGCGCGATGCCACTGCCCCATCAATGGTCAGCACCTCGCGGACCTCGGGGAGCAGGCGCTTGTCGACGCCCGCCAATTCCTCATCCGTGAGATCCACTAGGTCAACGCCGCGGGACTCTGCGATCTGCACGCACGCACCAGAAGCCTCATGAGCCTCGCGGAAAGGAACGCCTTGGCGCACCATCCACTCGGCCAGATCAGTGGCCAAGGTGAAACCGCGCGGGGCGAGCTCGCGCATGCGATCTTCGTGGAAGGTCAGGGTTTCGACCAATCCGGTCATCGCCGGCAGCAAAAGGTTCAGCTGCGCCACTGAGTCGACGATAGGTTCCTTATCCTCCTGCAGGTCACGGTTATAGGCCAAGGGCTGCGCCTTAAGCGTTGCCAGCAAGCCGGTGAGGTTGCCAATGAGCCGGCCGGTCTTGCCACGGGTCAACTCCGGTACGTCCGGGTTCTTCTTCTGCGGCATGATCGACGAGCCAGTGGACCAAGCATCATCCAAGGTGACGTAGCCATATTCCGGGGTGCACCAGTAGATGATCTCTTCGGATAGGCGCGACATATCCACGGCAATCTGGGTAAGGACGAAGGCCGTTTCAGAGGCGAAATCCCGCGCTGCCGTACCGTCCAGCGAGTTCTCTGCGGCGGAGTCGAAACCGAGCTCCTCGGCAATAGCCTCCGGGTCCAAGTGCAGCGAGGAACCAGCGAGTGCACCCGAGCCATAAGGAGACACGGCCAAACGCTTGTCCAGATCCTGGAGGCGCTCGATATCACGCAGCAACGGCTGGGCGTGTGCGAGCAACTCGTGCGCTAGCAGAACTGGCTGCGCCGCTTGGGAGTGGGTCTTGCCCGGCATAATCGCATCCGGATGAGCTTCGGCCTGACCAGCCAGAGCGTCCACCAAGTCGGTGACTTGGAGCGCGATATCGCGGATAGCATCGCGGATCCACATCCGGAACAGGGTGGCTACCTGGTCGTTGCGGGAACGTCCGGCGCGCAGGCGTCCACCAACCTCGGGGCCTACAATGTCGATGAGCCCGCGCTCCATCGCGCCGTGGACGTCCTCGTCCGTCGGTAGCGGGGTGAATTCACCAGAAGCAACCTTCTCCCCTAGTTCGCTGAGGCCGTTGAGCATGGTGTCCAAGTCGGCGTCGGACAGCAATCCGGCCTTGTGCAGGACCTTAGCGTGAGCCTTGGAGGCCAGCACATCATAGGGGGCGAGGACCCAGTCGAAGTGGGTGGATACGGACAGGGCAAACATCGCCTCGGATGGGCCGCCCGAAAAGCGGCCTCCCCACAACGCGCCCTCGTTAGTCTTGTGCATCGTTTCCTTACCTTGACCTTGGCGGAGCTTGCTTACTTGCCGGTGGGGAAACCGCCGTCGCGGTCACGCTGGTTGGAGATCTGTGTTGACAGGCCGTGCAGCTGAACAAAGCCCTTGGCCGCAGTCTGATCGAAGGTATCGCCCGTGTCATAGGTAGCCAGGTCGAAGGAGTACAGAGACTGACCAGAGCGGCGGCCGTTGACAGTGGCGGTGCCGGCATGCAGAACCATGCGGATATCGCCGGTGACATTCTCTTGGGTGGACTCGGTGAAGGCATCCAGAGAGCGCTTCAGCGGCGAGAACCAGAGGCCATCGTAGACCTCTTCGGACCAGCGGGCGTCCGTAAGGCGCTTGTAGCGGGCCAGCTCGCGTTCCACAGTGACATCTTCCAATGCCTCGTGGGCCTTGATGAGAACCATGGCGCCAGGTGCCTCGTAGACCTCGCGGGACTTGATGCCCACCAGGCGGTCCTCCACCATATCGAGACGGCCAATACCCTGTGCACCGGCGCGGCGGTTGAGCTCCTCGATGGCCTGAAGGACGGTAACCGGCTTGCCATCGATAGCGGTGGGCACACCCTTGTCAAAGGTGATGGTCACCTCGTCCGGGGCATTGCCCAGGTCCGGCTGCTCGGTATAAGCGTAGAGATCCTTTGTCGGCGGGTTCCACAGATCTTCCAGGAAGCCGGTCTCGACCGCACGGCCCCACACGTTCTGGTCAATCGAGAACGGGGACGCAGCGGACTGCTCGATCGGAAGGTCGATTTCCTCAGCGAAGGCAATCGCCTTATCGCGGGTCCAGGCGTAGTCACGCGCCGGCGCAATGATTTCCAGTGCCGGATCCAATGCTCGGAAGGAAACCTCGAAACGCACCTGGTCGTTACCCTTGCCGGTGCAGCCGTGCGAAACATGCGTACCACCGTGGGCCTGAGCGGCCTCTACGAGGTGCTTGACGATGAGCGGGCGCGAGATAGCAGACACCAGCGGGTACTGCTTCATGTACATGCCGTTCGCCTTGATGGTGGGCAAGCAGTACTCTTCTGCGAACTCATCCTTTGCGTCGACAACGATGGACTCGACAGCACCGCAGTCGAGAGCACGCTGGCGCACAGATTCCATATCCTCGCCGCCCTGACCAAGGTCGAGGGACACAGCGATAACCTCGCCGCCGGTCATTTTGGCCAGGTAGGGAATGGCGACGGAAGTATCCAGACCGCCAGAGTAGGCAAGCACAACGCGTGCAGTCATAGTAGTTTGCTCCTTTAAGACAGACAGGTGCTAAAAATTGAACTGATTTATATTATACAGACTTACGTATAAATGTTAAATAGTACGGCTGGTGAGCTTTTCTGCAAGCTCACGGCCTCCTAGTCCTTCACGGGCAAGGACAAAGATGGTGTCATCGCCAGCAATACAACCCACCACATCTGGCAGGCCCACGCGATCAATGAAGGATGCTAGGTACTGGGCAGCGCCCGCGGGAGTACGAAGCATCGCGATGTTGCCGGAGAAGTCGTGGGAGACCACGAGTTCATCGAGCATGCGACGCAGCTTCTCGCGCGGACCGTTGAGCTGGTCTTCGAATTGCTCTAACTCGCCGCCCACCACGTAGAAGGACCGGCCACCATCGCGTTTCACTTTCTTGGCGCCCAGCTCATCGAGGTCGCGCGACAAGGTGGCTTGTGTGATGTCGATTCCCTCATCGAGCAAGAGCTCGGAGAGCTGGACTTGGCTCGTGACCCGCGTGCGGTCAAGAATCTCCAAGATCTTTGCTTGGCGGGCATTGCGCGTAGTTGGTGTTGTCGTCATGCGCTTAGTTCTCCTCCTGAGCTGCAAGAAGCCACACGAGCAGCGCCTTCTGCGCATGGAGGCGGTTTTCCGCCTCGTCGAAAACACGGGACTGTGGTCCGTCAATCACCTCAGCGGTCACTTCGTTGCCGCGATAGGCCGGTAAACAGTGCAGGAAGATTGCCTCTTCCTTGGCACGGGACATGACCTCTGGGGTGACCTGGTAAGGCAGGAACGGGGTGCGACGGTCCTTGCCGTCATCTTCCTGCCCCATGGAAACCCAGGTATCGGTGATAACAACGTCGGCGCCGCCGACAGCATCAAGGGAATCAGTCACGGTCACCGTGCCGCGCGTGCGGGCACGTTCTACAAATTCCGGCTGCGGCTGGAAACCTTCCGGCGCAATGATCGTCATCTCCATGCCCGCGGTGGCAAAACCCAACATATAAGAGTTAGCCATGTTGTTGTTGCCATCACCCAGGTAGACGGCCTTGCAGCCAGCAAGGTCACCGAAATTCTCGCGGCAGGTCACCAAATCCGCCAGGATCTGGCAGGGGTGTAGGTCGTCGGACAGAGCGTTGACGATAGGGACCGTCGCAGTTTCAGCCATCTCCAACAAATTCTGGTGTGCATAGGTGCGCCAGACAATAGCCTCGACAAAACGGGAGAGCACGGCTGCGGTGTCTTGGTAAGTCTCGCCCTTCCCCATCTGCGTGGACTTAGTCTCCGTGACGATGGCGTGGCCGCCTAGGTGAGCGATTCCTGCCTCGAAGGAGAAGCGCGTGCGCGTCGAGGTCTTGTCAAAAAGAACCGCGACTGACTTCGGTCCCTCCAAAGGACGCTCGGCAAAAGGGTCCTTCTTTAACCTCAGCGCGAGATCAAGGACCTCCGCTTGCTCCTGCGGTGTGAGGTCATCATCGGCCAAGAAATGGCGCACGCTCATCCAAAATCCTCCAGTACCTTATGCAGGCGCTCCACAGCCTGCGCGAGTTCTTCATCGGTAATCACTAGCGGCGGGGTCAGGCGCACGACCTCGCTACTTGGGGCGTTGAGAATAAGACCGTGTTGCAGGCCCGCAGCCACAACGTCCTTAGCCACCGACTTATTTAATACAACTCCTAGCATAAGCCCTCGGCCCCGGACAGACTGCACAGCCGGAGATTGAGCTAGCTCGGTGCGTAGCCACTCGCCCTTGCGGCTAACGTCGGCGAGGAAGGGGGCGTCGACAAGCTCCAGCACCGTCGCTGCCGCCGCACAGGAGACGGGATTTCCGCCGAAGGTCGTGCCGTGCGAACCCGGAGTAAAGAGATCCTTAGCCTGACCACGGGCAATCGTGGCACCAATCGGCATACCCGCGCCCAAGCCCTTGGCCATGGTGATGACATCCGGAAGGACGTTCTCATGTTGGAAGGCAAAGAAATCGCCGGTGCGCCCCACACCCGTTTGGACTTCATCGACAATCATGAGGATCCCATGCTTGGTGCACAGCTCGCGCACGGCGCTCAAGAATCCATCGGGCGCTGGAATCACACCGGTCTCCCCTTGGATGGGCTCCAAGATGATGGCGGAGGTATCCTCCGGGTTTTGCTCCACCAACGTGGTCAAATAATCAATATCGCCGTAGGTGTAGAACTCCACTCCGCCTGGGAAAGGTTCGAAAGCCTTGCGCTTTGCAGGTTGCCCCGTCATAGCGAGAGAGCCCATCGTCCGGCCGTGGAAACCATGATGCGCGGCGAGAATGCGGCGACGCCCCGTCAGGCGAGCCAGCTTAAAGGCAGCCTCATTGGCTTCCGCGCCGGAGTTGGAGAAGAAGACACGGGCGTCGCTGTCCCCCACCTTTTCCAGGAGCTTTCCGGCAGCCTCGACGACAGGTTTGCTGGCGAAGAGGTTGGAGACATGCCCCACGGTCGCCACCTGAGTGCTCACCGCTTCAACGATGGCCGGGTGGGCATAGCCCAGCGAATTCACTGCAATGCCGGCGAGCATATCAATGCATTCTTTACCGTCTTCATCAGTAACCGTGGCTCCCTTGCCAGATACGATGGCCACGGGTGGGGTGCCATAGGTGTTGCTCAGCACCTGTCCCCACCGTTGCGTCAGTGTGGTCTGCGCAGTCACTTGTTATCGTCCTTCCTAAAGATCGTGCCTTCTGGGTAGTCCTCACGGTTGTAATCAGTGGGCAGCACCATCGTGCCGATGCCGCCCGTAGTGAGCAGCTCCAGCAACACGGCGTGAGCAATACGCCCGTCGATGACATGGGCGGCGCTCACACCACCCTCGACGGCCATGAGGCAGGACTCCATCTTCGGAATCATGCCCGAATCCAAGCCGGGGAGCAGTGCCCTGAGCTTGTCAACCTCAATTTTCGATACCAGGGATTCGCGGTTGGGCCAATCGGTATACAGACCCTCCACATTGGTGAGGATAACCAGGCGTTCGGCACCTAGGGCTCGTGCCAGCGCGCCGGCAGCGATATCCGCGTTAATGTTGTAGACCTCGCCGTCATTTCCGGGAGCGATGGTGGACACCACCGGGATGCGCCCGGCCTCGATGATGTCCATGACAGCAGAAGGTTCGACGCTAACAATGTCCCCCACCATGCCAATATCGGTGGGCTCACCGTCGACGTCAACGAGCCGCTTGCGGGCTTTAAACAACCCAGCATCCTCACCGGAAGTTCCCACAGCATAGGGACCATGGGAGTTGATGAGGTTGACCAACCCACGCCCCACTTGGCCGAAGAGAACCATGCGGACCACGTCCATGATTTCCGGGGTGGTCACCCGGAAGCCACCTTTGAATTCCCCTTCAATGCCCAGCTTGCCTAGCATCTCATTGATCTGCGGGCCGCCACCATGCACCACCACGGGCTTAGCGCCCACGGTGCGCAGGAAAACCATGTCGGCGGCGAAGGCAGCCTTGAGCGAGTCATCCACCATCGCGTTACCGCCGTACTTGACGACGACGATCTTGTCGCGGTAGTGCTGCAGCCACGGCAAAGCTTCCGCGAGCACCGTGGCGCGGTCAGCATTGCTTAATCCCTGAAGCATTCTTCCTCCCCGTGAGAACTAAGAGCTATACGCGGAGTTGATCTCCACGTAGTCATGGGACAAGTCGGTGGTACGCACGAAGGCAGTACCGCTTCCTCCGGTTCCGAGGTCCACGCGCACGTCAATGTCGGCGCCAGAAAGGTCAACATTGCGCGCGCCGGGCGCACCAGTGGACTTAACGCATACGGCCTGGTCATTGAAGAACACGGAAATATTCTCCGGGTCCATATCGGCATCCGCCACGCCCACTGCGGCGAGCACGCGGCCCCAGTTGGGATCCGAGCCGAACATCGCGCACTTGAAGAGGTTGTCGCGCCCTAACGTCCGCGCAGCGTTCAGCGCCTGCTCATTGGTGCTCGTTCCCTCCACGGTGATCTTTACGCGCTTGGTCACGCCCTCAGCGTCTGCCTGGAGCTGATCCGCGATATCGGAGCACACGGCCAGGACCGCTGCATCCAACCCCTCCTGGCTCGGTTCTACACCAGAAGCACCAGAGGACAGGATGATGACGGTGTCGTTCGTTGACGTCGAACCGTCCACATCGAGCGTGTTGAAGGTCTGATCACTGGCGGCCTGCAGGGCCGAGTGCAATGCTTGCGGGGAGGCCACGGCATCCGTGGTCACGCAAACCAGCATGGTGGCCAGCGAGGGAGCCATCATACCCACGCCTTTGCCCATCGCGCCCATGCTCCAGCCGTCGGACTCGACGACTGCTTCCTTAATTACGGTATCGGTGGTCATGATGGCCTCTGCCGCAGCTTGACCGTGAGCCTTATCTGCACCCAAATTCCCGGCAACCACCCCGATGCCTGCTAGGGCCTGCTCCATGGGCAGTGGCTCTCCGATGAGGCCCGTCGAGCACGCAGCAACGTTGGCTACAGGAATGCCCGTGTGTTCGGAGACAGCGGCAACCATCGCCGCGGCATCCTTGTCTCCCTGCTCGCCGTTGCAGGCGTTAGCGTTGCCAGAGTTATAAATAACTGCTTGAAGTGTGCCATCGGCTACTGCCTCACGGGAAAGCTTCACGGGTGCGGCCACCACGCGGTTGCGGGTGAACACCGCCGCTGCGTCGAAATTCGGGCCCTGGTTAACCACGAGTGCCATATCAGGCTTTCCCGAGGGCTTAATCCCCGCCCTCGTGGCCGCTGCCAGGAAACCTGCGGGTGCAGTGATCATTTTTATTTTCTCCTTGTCTTAACAGAACGGAAGTCCCCACGGAATTGGATAGCGCGGGGAACGCGCGCGAGTATTTCGAGTGCTTAAGGTGCGACGGCCGCTTGCGGCAGACCCAAGGTTTCCTCCCAGCCCAAGGTCAGGTTCATGCATTGGACAGCTGCACCGGCGGTGCCCTTGCACAAGTTGTCTAGGGCTGCGGTTATCACCAGACGCTGAGCGCGTTCGTCCACGTGAGCCTGGATGTGGACCATGTTGGTCCCCACTACGTTCTGTGTTTCCGGCTGCTGACCTTCCGGCAGAACCAGGCAGAACGGCTCTTCCGCATAGAACTCGCGGAAAGCTTGAACAACGCTGCGCTTGTCAGCATCCCCCTTCAGCGGCGCCGTAATCGTCGCCAGGATGCCACGCGGCAAAGGCGCGAGCACCGGAGTAAAGCTCACCGAAACCGAATTCTGCGTAAAGGGCTGTAAGTTTTGCAGGACTTCCGGAGTGTGTCGATGAGTACCGCCCGGCTTATAAGCCTTGAGATTGCCCATTGTTTCCGCGCCTAGCTGGGCCACGGAGGCCTTCTTTCCCGCGCCGGAAACACCGGTAATCGCAATAACGGACAGATCCGGTTCAACCAGCCCTTTCGCCACGGCAGGCAGAGCGCCGAGAGTAATCGTGGTGGGGAAACACCCAGGGACCGCCACACGGTTGCTGCCTTTAAGCTTGTCCCGGTTGCCGGGAACTTCAGGAATTCCATAAGGCCATGAACCGGCATACTCCCCGCCATAAAATGCATCCCAATCTTCCTTGTTGCGGAGGCGGAAATCGGCGGCGCAATCAATGACAGTGACGGACTCCCCCAGCTGACGACCAATCTCCGCGGAATGCCCATGCGGCAAGCCGAGGAAAACGATGTCATGGCCCGCTAAAATTTCCGGAGTGGTGTCCTCGATGACGCGATTTGCCAACTGCGGCAGGTGCGGCATGAGTTCGGAGACTCGCTGACCGGCATTGGAGTGCCCCGTCAGCGCGCCGATGTGCAGGTCACCTGAAAGGTACGCTGGGTGCGACAGCAAGAGGCGCAGAATCTCGCTTCCTGCATAACCCGTGGCTCCGGCAATAGCTACTGAAATAGTCATGCAGCCACAGTAGCAAATAATGCAGTCCGCCGTATGTTATTCAATCAAATTGGAAGCACTTTCTTCATTCCGCAGAGAATAAGTCTCGGATCTCCGCAGTGTCCTGCGAAAATTCGAGCCTTGCAGTAGGGATAGGAGCGAAGCCTACATGACGCGGGAGGAAACCTGTCCGAGGCCTTCGGCGCCTGACACGGCCTTCTTTCCTGCGTAGCCCAGGTAACCCTGTGGGCCAACGAAGTGGATACCACCTTGGGCGTCCGCGATGGCGGTGACCTCATTGAATTGGTGAACTTGGCCAGGCTGCAAGCGCTTGAAGTTGGAAGTCGTGAGCCCCTGGTTGAAACAATCAGCCTTGGAGCGGCCCGCATGGTAGAAGAAGCGTGGTGCCAACTGCCCCGGCGGGTTGCATTCCGGACTAGTGGCACGTGCGCCATTGGACAGACAAGCGACGTAAGTTCCTTCAATATTCGCCGCTTCGCAGTTGACGGTGCCATCAGCATTGGAGAAACCCTGGGACAAGTCAGCGGAAGCATGTGGGGCGATGGTCAGTGCGCCGACGACCGCGGCGGTAGCTATAAGACGAGAAATCAAACGCATGGTGTGAACAATCCTTTCGGTGTGGAAACGCTGCCCCCTTGAGGTTATGAGCCAAGCCACACTACATCCAGTTCCAGGGGACCTGTCCCCACCCCTTCACTCCTTGCAGCATAAGAAAACCCGGCTCACATGGTGCGTGAGCCGGGTTAAGGAACCAAAGGTGCCAGTAAACGCTAAGCGCGCATCTCCGCACCAAGACGCTGCTTGGCTAGGTCTGCGGCAGCGAGTCGGTGCTCGTTAGCTTCTTCATCAGTCAGCGTGCGGTCATCTGCGCGGAACAAGAGCTGGAAGGCAAGGGACTTCTTACCTTCACCGAGCTGCTCACCACGGAAGACATCGAAGAGCTCCACAGATTCCAAGAGCTCGCCGGCGCCTTCCTCAACCACTCGGCGCACTGCCTCTGCCGGGGTATCCTTATCCACCACCAGTGCGATGTCTTGGTGCAAGGCCGGGAAGGAGGAGAGGACCGGTGCTGGGAACTTCTCCTCCAACGGCAGCGCAGTGACATCGAGCTCCATGGCGCACGTGCGGGCTGGAAGCTCAAGGGCCTCCAGTACCTGCGGATGCAGCTCGCCGGCATAGCCCACGACGGTTTCCTCGTCTGCAGCGAGGACCAAGGCGGCACAGCGGCCCGGATGCCACGGGAGCTGCTCGGCCGCCTTGACAGTGATGTCAACACCGGCGGCGCGGGCAACCTGGCGCGCGGACTCAATGGCATCTGCGTAGCTATAAGCACGACCAGAGCCCCACGGACCCTCGTGCTCAATGTTGCCGGTAGCGACCGTGGCCACGTGCAGCGGCTGTAGCGGCAGCGACTCCAAAAGCTCGCTCACCACGGAGTCCTCCGGGCGCGTCTCCACCGACGGCATCGGGGACGCATCAGCACGCTTGAATGCCACCTGTTGGAGACCGAAGAGGGCGAGGTCACTTCGACCACGGGCCACGTTGCGGGCGATGGCTTCAAGGAGATTCGGAAGCAACGTCGTGGACAGAATGGCCTTATCCGATTCGAGAGGATTCTGCACGGCAACAGTGCGGCGGCGCGGGTCTTCCTTATCCAGACCCCAGGTGTCGAAGGTGTCGTTGGCAATGAACGGCGAAGGCAGAACCTCGGCATAGCCCGCATAAGCCAAGCCGTGTCCGATTGCACGGCGACGCTTCTGCGCCGGAGTAAGGCCGCGACCTCCCACCGGGGTAGGCAGAATGGTCGGAATATCTTCGAGGCCCTCCAGACGCAGGATCTCCTCGATGAGATCCACATCCATGTCGATATCGGTGCGCCAAGACGCGGGGACGACGGAAAACTCTTCTTCGCCAGAGACCTCGCAACCAACCTCAGTAAGGCGCTTCACCACGGTCTCGCGGGAGTACTCAACGCCGGCGTATTCGCTCGGCTTGGCGGCGCGCAGTGTAATGGGCTCGCGCTTGGCGACGTCTCCCACGAGCGTCCGGCCCTCCTCGATGGTGCCGCCCGCGATTTGCTGCAGCAGCGCACACGCAACGTCGAGAGCAACCTCTACGATGGCCGGGTCGACGCCACGCTCGAAACGGCGGGAGGCTTCCGAGGACAGCTTGTGGCGGCGCGACGTGCGGGCCACGGTAATCGGATCCCAAATGGCCGATTCGAAGTACACGTCAGTGGTCGTCTCGGAGATTTCAGAGGTCGTGCCGCCCATGACACCAGCCAGGGACTGAATTCCGTTGCCATCGCAAATGACCACGTCACCCGCCGAAAGCTCACGCTTGACATGGTCGAGGGTCTCAAATGTCTCCCCCTCGCTAGCATTGCGCACCACGAGTTCGCCGTTCACGACGTTGGCATCGAAGGCGTGCATCGGTGCTCCGAGGAGCAGCATAACGTAGTTGGTGATGTCGGTCGCCAGATTGACGCTGCGCTGGCCGGACAGCATGAGCTCGCGCTCCATCCAGAAGGGTGTGCGGGCAGCGGGATCAATGCCGCTAACCTTGCGCAGACCAAAGCGCTGGGCCTTGGTTTCTTCACGCAGATCGACGGCGATCAGCTCGCCCTTCGGCGCCGGTACAGCAGAGGTATCGACTCCAGCAACGTTCGGATCCTGCGCCACGTCGGGGAAGGCGAGGTCGAAAGCGGAGGCAATCTCCCGCGTCAGGCCACGTGCCGACAAAGCATAGCCGCGGTCTGGGGTGATGTTGACGTCGAAAACCGTATCGGACAGCCCAATGAGGGGGCGAGCGTCCTCACCAACCTTGTCGGCGACTTCCTCTCCCAGAACGATGATGCCATCAGCCTTCGCACCAAAGCCCAGTTCAGCCGCGGAGCACATCATTCCGTTGGAGATGTGATCATAGGTCTCACGCGCAGCAATCTTGAAGCCTCCCGGCAACTCAGCCCCCGGAAGGGAAACCACAACATAGTCATTGAGGCGGAAGTTACGCGCGCCGCAGATAATGCCCTGTAGCTCGCCGGTGCCATTGGCCTTACCAACATTCACCTGACAGTAGCGGATTGGCTTCTTGAACTGGGTGAGCTCTTCAATCTCCACAACTTGGCCAATAACGAGCGGGCCCGTGGTCTCCGGAAGAGCCTCATAGCCCTCGGTTTCGAAGCCGACGCGGACAAAACCGGAGTCTAGCGCTTCGGCGGATACGTTCCAGCCAGAGTTTGCGGTGCCGAGGAGGCGGGTAACCCAGTCTTGGGAAATAAGCATTGTTTTCTTTCTATCCTTTCTCTGGGTTCCTATGCCTGCACGCCGAATGGCAAGGTAAAGCGGACATCGCCTTCCACCATGTCGCGCATGTCGGTGAGACCATTGCGGAACTGCAGGGTGCGTTCAAGGCCCATGCCGAAGGCGAAGCCGGTGTACTCCTCCGGATCGATGCCGACCGCACGCAAAACGTTGGGGTTAACCATGCCGCAGCCACCCCACTCGATCCAGCCGGCGCCGCCCTTCTTGTTCGGGAACCACACATCGACCTCAGCAGAAGGCTCGGTGAACGGGAAGTAGTTCACCCGCATGCGAGTGGTGGTCTCCGGACCGAAGAGAACTTTGGCCAGGTGCTCCAGAGTGCCGCGCAGGTGGGCCATGGTCAGTCCCTTATCCACGGCAAGGCCTTCCACCTGGTGGAAGACCGGCGTGTGGGTCGCGTCGAGCTCGTCGGTACGGAAAACTCGGCCTGGGCAGGCGATGTAGAGCGGTACATCACGCTCGAGCATCGTACGCACCTGCACCGGCGACGTGTGAGTACGGAGAACCTGCTTCGAGCCCTCCTTACCCACATGGAAGGTGTCCTGCAACGTACGTGCCGGATGGTCGGGCTTGAAGTTCAGAGCATCGAAGTTGAAGTACTCAGCCTCGACCTCTGGGCCGTCGGCGATTTCCCAGCCCATGCCCACGAAGATGTCCGCAATGCGCTCCGACAGCGCAGTAATTGGGTGTAAAGCACCGGTCTGCGCCCGGGTAGTTGGGACGGTGACGTCGACTTTCTCCGCCTTGAGCTGCGCGGCGCGAGCCTCCTGCTCGAGCACTTCACGAATTTGTGCAAAGCGCTTCTCCATCTTGCCGCGCGCGATGTTTACCGCACGCCCAGCATCCTTGCGCTGATCCTTTGGCAACTGCCCCAGCGACTGGCGGGCCTGCGGGATATAGCCGCCATCACCAAGGTGCTCACGGCGGGCGGAAGTGAGCTCGTCGAGGTCGGATGCAGCCTCGAAGGCGGCAATGGCCTTCTGCGCGGCGGCCTCGAGGGCCTCTTCGGTCAATTCGATCTGAGGTGTGTCGGACACGTGCCTTGATTACCTTCTTCTCGCACAAAAACTAACGCGAGCTATCTTACCGTGCTCCCCGACTTCTGTGGCCACCAGCCCCAGCCCAAGGAGAGACTAGCGGTTCTGCTGCTTGGCAGATTCGTACAGGCAGATGCTGGCAGCCGTGGCAAGGTTCAGAGACTCTGCACGGCCCAAAATCGGAATGCGCACGCGCATATCGGCTTCATCCAACAGCTCTCCCAGACCATGGGCTTCGTTTCCAAACAGCCATGCGGTGGGTTGGGAAAGGTCCGCATCCGCGAGGTCCACCTCGCCGTCAGCGGCCGTTGCCAGCACCTGCATGCCGGAGGAGCGCAACTTACCCAAGACATCTTTGATATTGGGATCACGAGCCACGGGAATATGGAAGAGTGAGCCAGCTGATGCACGCGCGACTTTACAGCCCAAGGGGTCGACCGTCTCACCCGCGAAGATGACGCCATCGGCGCCCATGGCATCCGAAGTCCTGATCAAGGTACCTGCATTGCCCGGCTCGGAAGTAAGCACTGGGACTGAGACCAAACGCGGCTTGCCCGCCAGGATTTTACCTGCAGTCCACAGGACAGGACGGCACACAGCAAAGAGGCCTGTGCTCGTGGCCGTATCGGAGAGGTGCTTGGCTGCCTTGTCGGAGATGGGATGAACATAGACGTCCATATAGCCGCAGGTTTGCACAATATGTGCAAAGCGTTCGGCGGCCTTTTCCGTTATGAAAACGTCCGTGGCTGCGCCTGTGGACACCGCTGCGTCGACAGCATTTTCACCCTCAATAAGGAAACGCTCTGCCTTCCGACGGCTAGCGGCACGATGCAATTTTGCGGCATTGACTATGCGCGGCGTGCGCTCGGTGAAGGCATTCTCAAAGTCCAGTATCATAGCCCCCACCCTACCGAGGCCTCCTGCGAGCTCACGGATCGCATGGGCAGCACAATGCAGCTAGCCCACCTCTTCCAAGCTTGAGAGAGGTGGGCTAGAAAATATGTGCAAAAGACTACTTCTTCAGCGGGATGCCGTTGGAGTCTCGGTCATAACCGCCTGCACCGGCGATGATCATGATGAACTCAATAATCACCCAGATCCAGAGGATACCCGCCGAGATTGCACCAATACCCAGCCACGACGTTAAGACGCTAAAGACACAGAGGGATACCTGGCCGATAGCGCGACCCGTGCGGCCAACGTAAAAGTTATGAGCGCCGAAGCCACCGAGGAAGAAAGCCAGCAAAAGGGCAACCAGCCAGGACTTCTGCGGCGCGTTGACCGGAGCCTGCTGAGAGTAATACTGGCCTTGACCTTGGTACCCGCCCTGCTGGGCCGGCAGGTTCTGGCCGTAGTTGCCGCCCTGGTACTGATTTCCGTTGGAGTCGAACGGATTGGAGTACTGAGGGTTATTGCCCGAAGCATTCGGGTTGTTCTGCTGGAAACCGCCGTTGGGGTTGGTCATGAGAAAGACTCCTTTTTAAGCCTGTAAACACAGGAAGAGAACGTGGGAACTTGATTAAGGTAACACAAAGCACACGCCATGTCCCCTTTTTCTTCACCACACTGGGGCCTATTCCCCATTGGCTCCTGTGCCCATAATTGAAGCTTGGAACGCCAAACGCCCACCGTTTCCTTGATGCGGAAAGCAGTGGGCGTGGGCGGGTTAGTGAAAGCTTAAGCAGCCTTCGGAGCGTTAACGTCCTCCGGCAGTGCAGCCTTGGCGGCCTCGCACAGTGCGGAGAAAGCCTCGAAGTCATTAACAGCAAGCTCAGCCAGGATCTTGCGGTCAACCTCAATCTCAGCCAAGCGCAGGCCGTGGATGAGGCGATTGTAGGTGATGTCGTTCATACGAGCAGCAGCGTTGATGCGCTGGATCCACAGCTTGCGGAACTCAGACTTACGGGCGCGACGGTCGCGGTAAGCGTAAGTCATGGAGTGCAGCCACTGTTCCTTGGCCTTGCGGTAGAGACGGGAGCGCTGGCCGCGGTAGCCCTTAGCGGACTTCAGGATCGCGCGACGCTTCTTCTTGGCGTTAACTGAGCGCTTTACTCGTGCCACAGTAATACTTCCTTATCTTGATTGTGGTGTGTGGAAATGGAGTGTTTCGGCGCTGACTATGCGCGGCCGAGAAGGCGCTTGATGCGCTTGGTGTCTGCCTTGGCAACGTCCTCGGTGCCCTTCAGGCGACGGGTGCGCTTGGAAGGCTTGCCCTCCAGGAGGTGGCGGCGGTTGGCCTGCTCGCGACGCAGCTTGCCGGAGCCGGTCACCTTGATGCGCTTGGCGGTGCCCTTGTGAGTCTTCTGCTTCATGAGAATTAAATCCTTAAATCCTAAGTGGAGCGTGGTCTACTTCTTGCCTTTGCGGACGGGCCCAAGAACCATGGTCATGTTGCGACCATCCTGCTTGGGGCGCGACTCCACGACGCCAACCTCTGCGACGTCATCAGCCAAACGCTCCAGCAGACGGAAACCGAGCTCCGGGCGCGACTGCTCGCGACCACGGAACATGATGGTTACCTTTACCTTGGAACCCTTCTCCAGGAAGCGCACCACGTTGCCCTTTTTGGTCTCGTAATCGTGATCATCAATCTTCGGACGGAACTTCTGTTCCTTTACCACGGTTTGCTGCTGATTCTTACGGGACTCGCGGGCCTTCTGGGCCTGCTCGTACTTAAACTTGCCGTAATCCATGATCTTGGCTACGGGCGGCTTCGCGTTCGGGGCGACCTCGACCAAGTCAAGGTCTGCTTCGTACGCGAGCTTGCGAGCATCGTCTGTACGAACGATGCCCACCTGTTCACCACCGGGGCCAACAAGACGGACCTCGGGTACTCGGATGCGCTCATTAATGCGAGCTTCAGCGCTGATTGTGGTTCTCCTCGATTGTGGGGGCTAGTAGTGTGCCTACCGTGACCACAAACGAATAAATCCCGGTGCCATAGGCATCCGGGAGTTTCTTTTCAAGCACGCGCCATAAATGGCGCCTACTCTTAACCTTTATCCTGCACTGGACAATTCATCCTGCGCGGCATCGGGTGGGAGAAACTCCGCTTGCGGCCCAAGTACCTCCTGGAGGAGGCGCTACGGGCGGTAGTGCGCACTACTCTATCACCGCGATCATCGTGAGCCAAATCGGCGTGCCGACGTGTTTGTCGATACCTCTCTCGCAGCGGTTGACGACGTCCCTACCACCGCTGATGGCGCACTGGGTTGCGCGCAACCTTCCAACGGCGTTAGTGCTCTGGCTTTCAGCGCCTCAGAGACCACTCGGTCAACTCCGGCGGCTAGCATGTCGAGGGCGGGTATCGCTTCATCGGCATACTCCCCAGGCATAGTGACCTCAATGGCCAGACCCACCGCGCTATTCTCCGCAGTCCCGCCGCCTGCAGTTTCTCGAACTCCAATTTGACGGTGAGTATATCCGTTATCAGTTTCAGATAATCCCCAGCCACCTTTGGCGCGGGTGTCCGGCAGCTTATCAAGCCCATTGTCTTGCCACTCCACGATGTCATCCATCGCGTCATACACTTGCTCAGCTTCTGGTATGCACGGCAAGTGCGCGCCGAACTTCGCTTGTTCTTCGAGCAACCACGTGGAATAGCCAAAGGGGTCGGCAAATTCGCCGGTTGAGCCATACTCTTTCAACAGGGATTTCACCGCGCTGCCGGCATCCCCCTCGGTCCATTGGACGTGGGACCACAGTGCATAGGCTGCATCATTATCAGATTCTTTAATTGCGAGGTCCACGAGCTCGAGGCTAGCTCCATCACGCAGAGCGGCAATGGCGATGGGAACCTTCACGGTCGACCATGCGGGTTCATGGCCCTTGAGCCCAGCGTTGAACGTCTCCTTTTTATCCGCCACGGACACACCGGCACGAACGTCAAACTCGCTTTCTACGTCGGCGATAACGGCGCGCAGCTGCGAGGACACGTCGAAGTTCGGCGTATCACCCTCACCTGCTTCTTCAGTAGATGGATGCTTGATGTTCTGTTCGGGGCTCGAACAGCCAGTTAAGGTTGTTGCCACGGCGAGGCAAAGAGCTAAAGCAGCCCTGGGGGTGTTCTTCTGCCTCACCATCACACCATCTCCTTGAGGAAACCTCCCGTATAGGAGCCTTCTACCTGCGCCACGTCCTCCGGCGTGCCTTGGGCCACGACAGTCCCGCCACCGGAACCGCCTTCTGGCCCCATATCCACGATCCAGTCGGCGGCCTTGATGACGTCTAGGTTGTGCTCAATGATGATGACCGAATTGCCCTTGTCCACCAGCCCCTGGATGACGAGCATAAGTTTGCGGATGTCCTCAAAATGCAAACCAGTCGTCGGCTCATCCAAGATGTAGACCGTGCGTCCATTCGTGCGCTTCTGAAGCTCGGATGCCAGCTTTACGCGCTGTGCCTCACCACCAGAAAGCGTCGTGGCGGCCTGACCCAAGCGGACATATCCCAGGCCTACCTCCACCAAGGTGTTGAGGTAGCGATGAATTGAGGTGATGGGTTCGAAGAACTCGGCTGCCTCCGAAATCGGCATATCGAGAACCTCTGCGATGTTCTTACCTTTATAAAGGACCTCCAGCGTTTCGCGGTTATAGCGGGCACCATCACAGACCTCGCACGGCACGTAAACATCGGGCAGGAAGTTCATTTCAATCTTGATGGTGCCGTCGCCTTGGCAGGCCTCACAGCGTCCACCCTTAACGTTGAAGGAGAACCGGCCCGGCTTGTAGCCGCGGACCTTCGCCTCCTGGGTTTCCGCGAAAAGATTACGAATCTTGTCGAAGACGCCTGTGTAGGTTGCCGGATTCGAGCGCGGGGTGCGGCCGATGGGGCTCTGGTCCACCTGGACCAGCTTGTCTAGGTGTTCCACGCCCTCCACGCGTGTGGCACGACCGGGCACTTGGCGAGCACGGTTGAGCTTGTTGGCCAAGGTCTTGGCCAGGATTTGGTTGACCACCGTGGACTTTCCTGAGCCAGACACACCAGTGACGCAGACGAGGACGCCCAGTGGAATCTCGACGTCAATACCCTTGAGGTTATTCTCGCGCGCGCCGACGACCTTGAGCATGCGCTCGGGGTCAATCTCACGGCGTGTATCCGGGACCGCAAGGTTCTTCTTTCCTGACAGATACTGCCCCGTCAGGGACTCCTCCACGGATTCGATACCGGCGGGTTCTCCCTGATAGACCACAGTTCCGCCAAATTCGCCGGCGCGAGGCCCAACGTCGACAAGCCAGTCCGCTTCCCGGATGGTGTCTTCATCATGTTCCACCACAATCAAGGTGTTTCCGATATCGCGCAGGCGCTTCAACGTGGCGATAAGGCGCTGATTATCGCGCTGGTGCAGGCCAATCGAGGGCTCATCCAGCACGTAGAGGACTCCCGCCAGACCAGAACCAATCTGGGTGGCGAGTCGAATGCGCTGTGCTTCACCGCCGGACAACGTGGAGGCGCCGCGGTCAAGGGTCAGGTAGTTCAGGCCGACGTCGAGAAGAAAGCGCAGGCGAGCCTGGATTTCTTTGAGCACGGCACCGGCGATGATCTCCTCGCGGTGGCCCAACACGAGCGAGTCGAGGAACTCCGCCACCTCCTCGATGGACAGCGCCGTCAAGCCAGCGATGGACTGCTCGCCATGTGCGGTGGAGGCTAAGCGCACCGCCAAGATTTCCGGCTTCAGGCGGGTACCGCCACAAGCGTTACAAGGCACGCGGCGGGTGTACTGAAGCAGACGGTCCTTCTGGGATTCAGAATCCGTCTGATCGAGCTTGCGTTCCAAGAAGCCGATGGCACCCTCGAACGGCGCGGTCCAGTTGCGCTGGCGGCCATAGCGGTTCTTATAGCGCACGCTGACTTCCACATCCGTGCCATAAATCAGCGCGTGGCGCTGCTCCTTGCTCAGCTCGGACACCGGGGTGCGCGGATCAAAGTCCAGGGCTTTCGCTAGCCCTTCAACCAGTTTGACAAAATATCGCGCGTTGGGGCTCGACGTCCACGGTTGGATGGCTTCGACAGCCGGGGCATCCGGATCCGGGATCAACAAATCCACATCCACTTCAAGGCGCGTGCCCAAGCCATCGCACACCGGGCAGGAACCGAAAGGCGCGTTGAACGAGAACGCGCGAGGCTCGTATTCCTCAATGGTCAGCGTGTGGCCATTGGGGCAGGCTGCTTTCTCCGAGTAGGTGTGCGTGAGCTCTTCGCGGTCTACGAAATCCAGGGTGACTAGGCCGTCTGCCAAGCGCAGTGCTGTTTCCACCGAATCCGTCAGCCGCTGCTTTTGAGAAGCCTTCACCTGCAGGCGGTCCACGACGACATCGATGTCGTGCTTGATCTGCTTCTTCAGCTTGGGCGGGTCACTGAGCTGGTAAAGCTCACCATCCACCCGAACGCGGGAATAACCCTGCGCCGCGAGATCTGCGAAGAGGTCAACGAACTCGCCCTTACGTCGGCGCACCACAGGGGCAAGGACCTGGAACTTAAGCTTCTCCTCGTGACTTAAGACCTCATCCACGATCTGCTGCGGGGTTTGGCGCTCAATGACGGCATCGCACTCAGGACAGTGCGCTGTACCCGCGCGAGAAAAGAGCAAACGCAGGTAGTCATAAATTTCAGTGATGGTTCCGACGGTGGAACGCGGATTGTGGTTGGTGGATTTTTGGTCAATGGACACCGCCGGTGATAAGCCATCGATAAACTCGACGTCCGGCTTATCCATTTGGCCGAGGAACATGCGCGCATAAGAGCTTAAGGACTCCACGTAGCGCCGCTGGCCCTCGGCGAAGATGGTGTCAAAGGCGAGTGAGGACTTACCGGATCCTGATAGACCGGTAAACACCACCAGGTTATCGCGCGGAATGTCGATATCCACGCCCTTGAGGTTGTGCTCACGCGCACCTCGTACGACCAAACGATCAGCCACTAGTTGCTGCCTTCCTACACAAAAGAATGTGTGTTCAGAGAGTTCTCACTCAGAATGTACCCGTATGGTTGGACTTATGAACAACGCGCTTGAGCTTCACAAAATTTCCGTGTCCGAGATGGACAACAATTGCTACCTGTTGTGCGCCGGTGACGAGGCGCTGCTTATCGACGCCTCCGCTGACGCCCCTGCGCTGCTCTCCTTGGCCGCCGACCATGGGGTAAAGATCACTTCCGTTCTCACCACGCACCGTCATTGGGACCACGTGCGCGCGCTCAAAGAGGTTCTGGATAAAACCGGTGCCGTGCATTACTCCTCTTTCCTGGACTCCCCTGCCTTGCCGGCACCCGTCGACGTCGAGCTGGAGCACGGCGATACGCTCCCATTCGCCGGCTACGAACTACCCGTTATTATTCTGCGCGGACACACCCCCGGCGGTGCGGCCATTACCGCAGAGATTGATGGGGTTACCAACCTTTTCGTTGGCGATTCACTGTTTCCTGGCGGAGTGGGCAAGACCACCTCGGAAGGTGACTTCGTGCGTCTGTACAAGGATGTCACGCAGCGTCTCTTTGATGTCTACCCGGACGAAGCGATCGTCCGCCCTGGGCACGGCGCACCCACCACGCTCGGCGCAGAGCGCCCGCACATGGACGAATGGTGGGAGCGGCGTTGGTAACAACTTATTAACTGCTGCACTGACAGCGGCACTTGCTTAACCCGCGTACTATGGTGTGACGAACGTCTTTAAAGATCTATTGAATGGAGCACGTTATGATTCGTAAATTTGCCCGTCCTATGCTGGCCTCCGTGTTTGTCTGGGATGGTGTGGATACGCTCCGCAACACCTCGGAGCACGTCGCGGACACCGAGTCCGCGCTCAAGCGCCTGCGCAAGGTGCTGCCCCGCGAATATGCAGGCTACATCCCAAATGACCCAGAGCTCGTTACCCGCGCACTCGGCGGTGCGAAGACCGCTGCAGGTACCACCTTGGCACTGGGCAAAGCCCCGCGCACCTCGGCTGCAGTGCTCGCGCTGACGCACGTCCCTAACCTGGTGGGCAACGCTTTCTGGACCGCCGATTCCAAGAAGGACAAGGAAGCACAGCGCAACAGCTTCATCACCAACACTGCCCTACTTGGTGCCTTGGCCATTGTTACGCAGGACACCGAAGGCAAGCCCTCCGTGCGTTGGCGTGCTGCCAAGGCCTCGGAGCGTGCCAACAAGAAGATCCAGCAGGCGCTGCCGGGTAAGTCCGAGCAGCAGAAGTTCGCAGAAGACTTCTCCAACCGCGCCAACGAGATTTCTTCTGATGTGACCAATAAGGCTAATGACTGGTTCGAAACCGCCAAGGACTACGTCGAGGACAACCGTGATGATTGGGAGTCCGCTGGCCGGGACTTCATCGACTCCGCGCGCTCCTTCGTCGAGGACAAGGCTGAGACCGCTCGTGAGTTCTTTGAGGAGAACAAAGATGATTGGCTTGACGCTGCACGTGACAACACCGAAACCGCCCGCAAGGGTCTGGTAAAGGCAGCCGGCAAGGCACAAGACCGCGCTGACGAGGCCCTAGCCAAGGCAGATTCGCTCGACGGAAAGCGCGCCCAGAAGAAGGCTCGCAAGCGCGCTGAGAAGCTCCAGAAGCAAGCCTCCAAGAAGCTGGATAAAGCTTTCAAGAAGTTTGGTGACCGCTTCTAAGCTCTCCTTCCTACGCTGCGGAAAGCCCCGCAACGCACCGCGATAATCACCGCGGTGGAGACAACAACGGCTCAGCTAGTATGCTGGGCCGTTGTTCTTTTTCCTGTCCACTCTTCCTTTATCTCCCTTCTTACTTCCCGTCTGTTCACGAGAAGCCTTCATACGCACCCAAGGAGCCTTGTGTCTGAATCTTCACCCGCGACTCACACCGGGAAAACCAGCGCCCACGCGAGCGAGCACAGCGCCGAAATAGCCAGCGAACAAGCCTATGTCGACGGCCTCTTTGAGCGTCTGGACAACGAGGTCCACGCTGCCAATGTACGCCTCAACGAGGTGCAAGCAGCCGTCGACCCTCATACCCCAGATGCTGATGCTCTCGTGCGCCGCGAAACCGAGTACCACGGCCTACAAGCCAAGCTGGATCGACTTAACGTCGCCCAACTCGGTCTAGTTTTTGGGCGCATCGACATTGATGCACCTGGCGATAACCCCACCCCGGAAGGCCTCGACCGCCGCTATATCGGCCGCATGGGACTTGATGCCCGGGAGGAGGACTACCGCACGCTTCTTTTGGATTGGCGTGCCCCGATGGCGCGGCCCTTCTACCTGGCAACCACTGCGCACCCTGAAGGGGTTCACGTCCGCCGGCATATCAGGACTACCGGTCGCACTGTCACCGGTATTAGCGACGAGATCCTCGAAGGAGACAACACTGCAGAAAGCAGCGATGTCGCTAGTGAATCCGCCCTCCACCACGTCATGCAGCGTGCCCGCACTGGCCATATGCCCTCCATCGTGGAGACCATTCAGCGCGAACAGGATGAGATCATCCGTGACAGCACGCGCGGAGTCATGGTGGTCGAAGGCGGACCAGGAACCGGCAAGACGGCGGTGGCGCTGCACCGTGTGGCTTACTTGCTCTACACCTACCGCGAACAATTAGCCGCCACGGGCGTGCTCATCGTGGGCCCCAATTCCACCTTCCTGGAATACATTTCCCGAGTACTCCCGGAACTTGGTGAGACCGGCGTTGTACTCTCCACCATTTCTTCTCTCTTCCCCAGCATCGAGGCTACACACGCTGAAACCTTGCTCGCCCGCGAAATCAAGGGTTCAGAGGCCATGGTGGAGATTCTCGGCAACGCGGTGAAGGACTACCAGCGTGTGCCCGAGCAGCTGCGCACGCTGGAGATCGATCGGCTCGAGCTCACCGTGGCCCCCCAGATGGTCAAGGCAGCACGAACCCGCGCACGGCGCTCGCGCAAGCCGCACAACGATGCCCAAGCCGCGTTTGCGGAACACCTCATCGAATCGCTGGCCCAACAGATGGCCGAACGCATCGGTTCTGATCCGCTGGGAGGCGCCAACCTGCTCTCCCGCGCAGATGTGGACCAGCTCCACGATGATCTTGCTGAAGAACCGCAGGTCCTGGAGCTCATCGACGAGTTCTGGCCCCATCTGGCGCCTACAGATGTGCTCGCCGAGCTCCTGAGCAGCACCGAACGCATCGATTCAGCGGCCAGCGCCTACGATGAGGAAACCCGGGGTGCCCTCTACCGCGAGGATGGCCGGGCTTGGGCGGCGTCCGACGCTGCGCTTCTCGACGAACTCGCTGTCCTCATCGGCATGCCAGACCCAGAAGCGGAACGCGCTGCAGAGGAGAAGGAATGGCGTGAGCAGGTCGCCGAGGCAGAAGATGCCCTCGACATTCTGAGCTCATCTGATTCCACCGACAACGATGATGACATGTTCGAAGCGGAGATTCTCTCTGCCCACGACGTCATCGATGCCGAGCACCTCGCTCGACGCCACGAAGTTCGGGATTCCCGCACCACCGCTCAACGTGCCCGCGAGGACTACACGTGGGCTTACGGGCACGTCATCGTCGACGAGGCACAGGAGTTGACCCCAATGGAGTGGCGCATGATTTTCCGGCGCAGCCCTTCCCGGTGGATGACGCTCGTCGGCGATACCTCCCAGACTGGAGCTCCCGCCGGCGTTGATGATTGGGGCGAGACTCTCGAGCCTTTCGTCGGCCAGCGCTTCCGATTGCACGGTCTGAGTGTCAACTACCGAACCCCGCGCCCGATCACGGAGCTGGCCAACCAGCTCCTTCAATCCATCAACCCCGAGGCGACGCCAGGCATCGCGGTGCGCGACGGTGTGGACGTTATCTGGCAGGACGGTGAGAGCGACCTTCAGCCCGCAACCTTCCAGGACGCTGACGGGCGCCTGCGCGCTGTGATCACCGCAGCCAACGTTGAGCAGATCAAAGGACTGGAGTTTGACCACGTCACCGTAGTCAATCCGGATGACATCGTGGAAGCGTCCCCGCAGGGTCTGCACAACCTCTACGTGGCGCTGACGCGTGCGACGCAGTCCCTCACCATCGCCGGCCGCTACGCGGAGGTTTTCCGTTAATCTGGTGCGCATGGCACTTTCCGATATCGCCCGCAAAGTCGAATCCACCGCAAATGCTTACTCGCTCAAGCGCTCAGCACGCAAAGGCTGGCGCCCCAGTGTTACTGGCTATGCCGGCTACGGCAACGAGGAATTCGTCCACGTGCTGGGGCGGGTCCTCATGCATGACCCTGCCGCCGAAGAGCGCGATACGTGGGCTCAACGCGGATACCGCCAGTTCTTCACCATTCAGGTCACGCACCACGAGGTTGAAGTTACGGTTGGCGGGAAAACGGTAGCGGGCACCACGAACGACAACGGCTATGTCGACGTGCTAGTCCATGACCACGGGCTAGAACCCGGTTGGCACGAGGTCACCATCCGTGCCAAGGGCGCCGAGGAAGCCAGCGCGGAGGTCCTCATCGTGGATAAGGACACGACCTTCGGTGTGGTCAGCGATATCGATGACACCATCATGGTCACGTGGCTGCCACGCGCGATGATTGCGGCGTGGAATTCTTGGGTCAAGCGCACTAATACGCGCAAACCAGTAGAAGGCATGGCCAGCTTCTACCGAGAGATCTACCAGCAGCACCCAGAGGCACCCTTCATTTACCTCTCCACCGGTGCGTGGAACACCTATGACACGTTGGTGAACTTCATGGCGGACAACGGATTCCCCCGCGGCCCGCTACTCCTGACGGATTGGGGGCCTACACCTACCGGCCTCTTCCGCAATGGCCTGGAGCACAAGCGCGTCCAATTGCGAAACCTGTTCATCGCTTTCCGCAAACTGCGCTGGCTGCTCATCGGTGATGATGGCCAGCACGATCCCTTGACCTATGCGGACGCGGCAGCGGAGCATCCTAACCATGTGGCAGCAGTTGCGATACGCAATCTCACACCGCAGGAGCAGCTGCTGTCCCACGGCTCGCTCGCTCCCTTGGTGAAGGTCAACGAGCAGTCTTCTTTCGATATCCCGCTCATTCAAGGCACCGACGGTAACGCCCTTGCCCGTGCCTACCGCACTCTTCCTTCCAGCTAGGAAGATAAGAAAAGGCGCGCAGCGGCCCAGGTAACCCTTTCTTTGAAGGTCTCTGGGCGCTGCGCGCCGTGCACGCAATAAAGCGTTAGTTGACGGTGTGGACAATCATGACATCGCAATCAGACTGACGTGCGACGTCCGCCGGTACCGAACCAAGCAGGCGGCCGGTCAGGGAGTTGATTCCACGGTTACCCACGATGAGCAGGTCTGCCTTGTTGTCGTTGACAATGGACATCAGGGCCTGAACCGGGGTGCCCGGGCGCACAGCGGTCTCCACCTTCGCCACGCCGAACTTCTCTGCGTGCTCCTTGCCAGAGGCGAGGTTGGCCTGGGCCTTCTCATCACCGAGAATCGTCACGGAATCCTGGCGCAAAGTCTTGGAAGCCTGCTCCTGGTTCTCGTAGTAGGCGCAACCGATGATGAGGGTGGCATCGAAGGCTGCGGCGATCTTGGCGGCGCGCTCCACAGCAAGCAGGGAGGACTTGGAACCGTCGGTGCCGACCACGATCTTGTTGTAATCGCTCATGATGACCTTTCTTCGCTGGCCTCAACCATGAGGCCACCGCTTGACAAAATTTTAAAGCTTTTGCGCACCCGCTAGTCTAACAACGCTGGCGCGTTCACGTCGATCAGCGCGCACGAGGCTCAGCGCGCCATGTTCTGCCCTAGTCAGTGGTGTTGACCACGACGACGTCAGCGTGGGCTTTACGAGTGAGCTCCGTCGCCACGGAGCCGAACACGCGACCACGCACCGAATGAATTCCCTTGTTACCCACAACGAACATATCAACGTCATGGTCCCTGCCGACCTCGAGGAGCGAATTCACCGGGTCACCGGACTTAGCGATGATCTCAATCCGCTCCGCCCCCTCGCCGTGCGCAATCTCCGCGGCATTGTTGAGGAAGCTTTCCGACATCTCTTCGCTCACAACCGGTACTCGGGCATCCTCTGAGTTCGGGGCGCCGAGCATCGAACCCGAGTGGTTGTAGAAAGCAGACACGATAATCAGTGTCGCGTCATAAGCGCGCGCCATGGATGCGGCAGAACGGACAGCGCGCATGGACGTCTGAGAACCATCGGTTCCGACAGCGATAACGTTGTAGCTCAGCATAATTCTCCTTATAAGTAGTGCTTAATCTTTAAATAGTATGACACGGTCTGCTATGCCGAGACGGGTTTTACCCGCACATTGAGTTGGCAAATTTCAGGACTAGGCGCGTCGTCAAATGCCGGCCTCCTTGAGACCGCGTTGCTCCTTTTTCAGATCAGCGATCTCATCGCGTAAGCGCCCCGCCAACTCGAATTTGAGCTCCCGGGCTGCCTCGCGCATTTGGGTCGTTAGGTCGTCGATAAGCGCCTGCACCTCGTCGGCAGCCATGGAGGACACATCCGGCTTGTCGACGATGGCCGTGGGATCCGCGTCCTGCCCCTGCTCATCGGCGTTCTCATAAACCTGGTCCAAGATATCGGCGATCTTTTTGCGTAGCGGCTGCGGGTCGATGCCGTGCTCCTTGTTATAGGCAATCTGCTTCTCACGGCGGCGCTCAGTCTCCTCGATGGCTTCCTGCATTGAGTCCGTAATCTTATCGGCGTACATGATGACCTCACCGGACACATTTCGGGCGGCGCGGCCAATAGTCTGAATAAGCGAGGTGGTGGAGCGCAGAAAACCTTCCTTATCGGCATCCAAGATGGCGACAAGTGAAACTTCAGGAAGGTCGAGGCCCTCACGCAGCAGGTTGATGCCCACGAGGACATCGAATTCCCCCAAGCGCAATTGGCGCAGCAGCTCCACGCGCTGAAGCGTGTCAATATCCGAGTGGAGGTAGCGCACCTTGATACCGTGTTCCAGCAAATAGTCCGTGAGGTCCTCTGCCATGCGTTTGGTCAACGTCGTGACCAGGACGCGCTCCTGCTTCGCGGTGCGGGCGCGGACCTCATCGATGAGATCATCAATCTGGCCCTTGGTGGGCTTGACCGTCACCTTGGGATCTACGAGGCCGGTGGGGCGAATGACCTGTTCCACGAACTCGCCGCCGGAAGCCGTCATTTCGAAATCACCGGGCGTCGCCGACATGTACACCGCTTGTCCCACACGTTCTTCGAACTCATCGAAAGTGAGCGGACGGTTGTCTACGGCAGAAGGCAAACGGAAGCCAAACTCCACGAGGTTGCGCTTGCGGGCCATATCGCCCTCAAACATGCCGCCGATCTGCGGGACGGTCACGTGAGACTCATCGATGATGGTGAGGAAGTCCTCTGGGAAATAGTCCAGGAGTGTCGCCGGCGCGGAGCCGGCGGGACGTCCATCAACGTGGCGCGAATAGTTCTCAATGCCGGAGCAAAAGCCCACCTGCTCGATCATCTCAAGGTCGTATTCGGTACGCATGCGCAGGCGCTGCGCTTCGAGCAACTTGCCGCGGTTCTCCAGCTCCGCGAGGCGCTCCGCGAGCTCCTCCTTGATGTCCTCGATGGCACGGGCCATGCGCTCTGGCCCAGCTACATAGTGCGTTGCGGGGAAGATTCTTACCTCGTCGACCCGCTCCAGCACGTCGCCCGTCAAGGGGTGGATGTAGTAGAGCTCGTCCACGTCATCGCCGAAGAACTCGATGCGCACCGCGCGCTCTTCATAGGCAGGGATAATATCCACGGTATCGCCCTTGACGCGGAAGGTTCCGCGCGTAAAGCCCACGTCATTGCGCTCATACTGAATATCCACGAGCAAGCGGAGGAAGCGATCGCGGTCGATCTCCTCCCCTTCCTCTAGCACAACAGAGCGATCAAGATAGGACTGCGGCGTGCCCAGACCGTAGATACACGACACAGAAGAAACCACAACCACATCACGGCGAGAAAGAAGAGCTGACGTGGCGGAGTGGCGGAGGCGCTCCACGTCCTCATTGATAGAGGAGTCCTTCTCAATGTAGGTATCCGTCTGCGCGATATAGGCTTCCGGTTGGTAGTAGTCGTAATAGGAGACGAAGTACTCCACCGCGTTGTGTGGGAGAAGCTGGCGCAGCTCATTTGCCAGCTGCGCCGCCAGCGTTTTATTCGGCGCCATCACAAGTGTTGGGCGCTGCTGCTTTTCGATGAGCCAGGCGGCTGTCGCGGATTTACCGGTACCCGTGGCACCCATGAGTACCACGTCGCGCTCGCCGCGACTGAGCCGCTCATCCAGTTCCGCGATGGCGGCGGGCTGGTCGCCAGCGGGCTGGAATTCGGACTCAACACGGAACTCGGCGGAGCGCCGCTCGATTTCGCCAACAGGGCGATGTTCGGAGACGGGCAGGATGGGGTGTTCAGCAGCAAAAGCCATGCTGACCAGTCTAACGCGCACACCACGAAACCTGCTAGGGCCCACTGGCTAGGCAACCTGTCTCACCTGTGTCTGTGAAGGGAGGCCTCACTGCATTTTAGGGCAACGCCGCGCGCGTCCTGCGCAACCACAGTTCAAGCTCACCCGTGGTTTCCCACAACGCATAAATCGGGGAACTGTTGGGCTCCATCGCTGTATTGATTTTCTTGCGCAACCAGGCCCGGGTCTGTGGTGTGCGCAAAGCTTTAACGTCATCCGCGCTAATTCCAGCGGGGAGCCTATCTTCAGGCGTGGTGGCCAATGCCCCCAAGGCAATGATTACCTCGGCATCATCGACGTCGATGGGAGAATCCACGCAGCTTTTCTTAAACGTATCAAGATCGAAGGAGCCATCACGGATTGCCGCGAGCACTTCGCACGCGGCGTGATTATCAAAAGGCCCAACATCCCACGTTCCCATGGAGGTGCAGATTAAGCAGGGAATGTGAACGGGATGCGAGCACAAGGTAAATTTTAGCCGCCATATCCTTTAAAAGTTGGCGCTCTCCTTTAGAATCTGCTGACATGAAGCTTCGTTCTCTTACCAGCGCGTTGACCATTGCCGGACTAGTGCCTGTCGCTATCGTGACCCACTCCCCTGCGGCCCACGCGTCACCGTGTACGGCCTACTCGAGGTCCGGCAGCTTCACGTCGAAACCCGAGACTTCCGGCTCTTCGCTCGGTGGGCTCGACGCCCTACTCGGCAGCTCTTCCCGGTCCAGCAGTTCGGGCAATACTGAGGCACCACAGCGCAGCAACTATAACCAGCGCCAGATCAGCGGCGGGCCAACCCAAATCATGCAGCTCATCACTGGTTCCGGTTCTCCAAACCGCACCGACCGGAAGTTTGATATTTCCGGAACTGACCTCGGCATCGCCTACTCGGATGGCGCGGGCAAATCCTACTATGTCTTCGGCGATTCCATGGATTGCTCAAGCGAGGGCGACGGGTGGCGTTCCAACCTCCTTTTGCGCACGAGCGACCACGACTATGGTGACGGCCTGCGCCTGGAGGAAGCACTAACGAACTCTGGATGGTCGGCTCAAGGCCGGGCTAAGGAGTTCATCCCTTCCCAGAAGGTGGGAGATAAAGACACCAACGGCGAGCGCACCACTATCCCCACGGCCGGCATAGTGGTCGACGGCGTGCACTACATCGACTACATGTCGGTGCGCTCCTGGCACGATCCGAAGACCGGCTGGTCCACCAACTTTGGCGCGACCGTGAAGTCGACTGATGGCGGAGTCACGTGGCGCGCAGTGCCAGAGGCCACCCGAACCAACACTAGCCACGGTGCGAACGCGCCGATTCCCGGCGGCGCCAACTACCGCAAAGGGTTTGAAAAACTTCAACAATCAGCCTTCATCGAGCACGACGAGTACATTTACCGCTTCACCACCGGCAACGGCCGCCGCGGCCCAGCATATTTGTCCCGTGCGTTGAAGTCGGAGTTTCCTAACGAGGAAGCCTTCAGCTACTACTCTGACGGCTCCTGGGTGAAGAATCCGGCGCGCGCCACCGAGGTACTCGACGGCAAGGTATCCGAACTCTCTGTGGCTTACAACCACTACTTGGGCAAATACATCACTATGTACGGGGTGGAGGGCGAAGGCATCGTTATGCGCACGGCCGATAGCCCAGAAGGCCCATGGTCGCCGCGCCGCATGCTGGTGAGTGAAAAGACCACCAAGGTCGTCAGCGGCCAGCCGCTCAATGACACCTATGCTCCCTTCGTTCTGCCGAACCAGGACGATCAGCACCTCTATTACACTCTGACGTCCTGGCATGACTACAACACCATGCTCATGCGCACAGACCTCGACTTCGTGGGCGAAGACATGGAAAACAACGACCACGTTGAAGTCTCTGACGTCGTAGCGACGCGTTAGTTAATTGCGCGTCCCTAGGCGAACCGGGAGCGGAGCTTGTCGACGACCCCGTCAACCTGCGCATCGAGCTTATCGCGAGCGCCGTTGTTATCAATAATGAAATCAGCAGCGGCGCGGCGCACATCGTCCGGGACCTGCGCGGCTATCCGGCGGCGCGCATCCCCCTCATCCAGCCCGCGATACTCCACGAGGCGGCGAACCCGCTCCTCCACATCGACGTCAACGACGATGGTGGCGTCCATATTTTTGTGTAGACCCTTGTCCACGAGGAGCGGCATGTCATACACCACGAAGTCGGCGCCAGCGCGGCGCGCGGAGTCGAAGCGGGCCTGGGTTTCCTCCTGAATACGCGGGTGCGTAATGGAGTTGAGGAGATCGGTCTTCTCCCGGCTGGCGAAAGCGCGGGAAGCCAGCAACCCACGATCGAGGCTTCCATCGGCTTGAAGGATATCCTCCCCGAAAGCGTCTGCTAACTCAGCGAGCGCCGGTTGCCCCGGTTCAACGATGTCCCGAGCTATCTGATCGGCATCCACTAATACCCAGTCGTGGTGCAGGAGAAGCTGCGCCACTGTAGATTTTCCGCTGCCGATACCGCCGGTGAGTCCAATGAGCTTCATACCGGCTTAGGATACGCGAAAGGCCGCCCCTCCCACAGTGGGAGAAGCGGCCTTTCTCAAAAGCTAGACCATCTCGGGTTCATCGCTGAGTGCGAACCGAGAAAGATCCATTCTTAGTTGCCAGCGAGCTTGTCGCGCAGAGCAGCGAGCTGCTCGTCGGATGCGAGGGAGCCGCCAACCTCTGCCTGAGAATCGGATGCCGGAGCTGCATCCTGAGACTCGGAAGAGTAGTTGGAGTTGGCAGCGGACTCAGCGGCCTCAGCAGCTGCAGCACGGTTGCGCTCGATCTGAGCGGTGTGCAGGTTGAAGCGACGCTCGGACTCGGCGTAGCGAGCCTCCCAAGCCTGACGCTGCTCGTCGTAGCCCTCGAGCCACTCGTTGGTCTCTGGGTCGAAGCCCTCCGGGAACACGTAGTTGCCCTGCTCGTCGTAGGAGTCAGCCATGCCGTACTTGGACGGATCGAACTCGTCAGTGTAGTCCTCGTCGGCCTGCTTAACAGACAGGGAGATACGACGACGCTCGAGGTCGATGTCGATGACCTTGACCATGACTTCCTGGCCAACGTTGACAACCTGGTCCGGAACCTCCACGTGGCGCTGAGCCAGCTCGGAGATGTGGACGAGGCCCTCGATGCCCTCCTCGACGCGAACGAAGGCGCCGAACGGAACGAGCTTGGTGACCTTGCCCGGGACGATCTGGCCCACAGCGTGGGTGCGGGCGAAGACGCGCCACGGATCTTCCTGGGTTGCCTTCAGGGACAGGGACACGCGCTCGCGGTCCAGGTCGACGTCGAGAACCTCGACGGTGACCTCGTCGCCCACGGTGACAACCTCAGACGGGTGGTCGATGTGCTTCCAGGACAGCTCGGAAACGTGAACCAGGCCGTCGACACCGCCGAGATCGACGAAGGCGCCGAAGTTGACGATGGAGGAGACAACGCCCTTGCGGACCTGCCCCTTCTGCAGCTGGTGCAGGAACTCGGAGCGGACCTCGGACTGGGTCTGCTCGAGGTATGCGCGGCGGGACAGGACAACGTTGTTACGCTGCTTGTCCAGCTCGATGATCTTGGCCTCGAGCTCCTGGCCGATGTACGGCTCCAGGTCGCGAACGCGGCGCATCTCAACGAGGGAAGCCGGGAGGAAGCCACGGAGGCCGATGTCGAGGATGAGACCACCCTTGACAACCTCGATGACGGTACCGGTAACCGGCTCTTCCTTGGCGTGCAGCTCTTCGACGGCGCCCCAAGCGCGCTCGTACTGTGCGCGCTTCTTGGACAGGATCAGACGGCCTTCCTTGTCCTCCTTGGTGAGAACAAGTGCGTCGATCTCGTCGCCGACCTCGACAACCTCATCCGGGTTGACGTCGTGCTTGATAGAGAGCTCGCGGGACGGGATGACGCCCTCGGTCTTGTAACCGATGTCGAGCAGGACCTCGTCGTGGTCAACCTTGACCACGGTGCCCTCGACGATGTCACCATCGTTGAAGTACTTGATGGTGGCGTCGACGGCTGCGAGGAAGTCCTCTGCGGTTCCGATGTCGTTGATCGCAACCTGAGGGGTGTTAGAAGTTGGCATGTAGTTATGCTCCGAATAAACGTAGGAGATCGTAATTGGACAGTTACGCGTCTCTTGAAAAGCGTCATTAAGCAGCGCAAATGCGCAAGGCTTAAGATGGATTTCAATCCCGACTCGCAGCCGTGCCGAGCTCTCCTACAGTAGCCCAGCGCGTCCCGAGTCATAGACACGCCCGTACAACCCTACATCCTCGCAGCTAAAACGGCAAATACAACACGGAAAAGAAATTGGAAAAGTGAGAATGTCTTCTGCAGCCTTTTCTGCTTCCTCAGCCAATCGCAATTTTTGGGATCGTGACGCCGATTCCTACCACGCGGAACACCCCGAATATCTATCCTCTTTCTACTGGTGTCCTGAGATGCTGCACGAGGCGGAAGCGCAGCTACTGGGCGATGTCTCCTCCGCTACCGTCCTCGAGCTCGGCTGCGGCTCCGCGCCTTGCACGCAGTGGCTGCAAGGACGCGCGCGCTTTGCCACGGGCTTCGATCTCTCGTCTGGAATGCTTTCCCATGCCGAGAGTGGCCTACCGCTCGTTCAGGCTGATGTCCTAGCACTTCCCTATCGTGACGGATCCTTCGACGTCGTCTTCTCCGCCTTTGGCGCCCTTCCCTTCGTGGCCAACCTTGACCAGGCACTGAACGAAGTCCACCGTGTTCTGCACCCTCATGGCCGCTTCGTCTTTTCTGTGCCACACCCCATGCGTTGGGTCTTCCCCGATGATCCACAGGACCTCACTGCGCAGCTGTCTTATTTTGAACGCGCCTACCTAGAGCAGGATGACAGCGGTGAGCTCAGCTATGCCGAGTTCCACCGCACGATGGGCGATTGGGTGCGAGCACTCCAAGTGCGCGGTGCATTTGAAATTCGCAACCTCATCGAACCCGAGTGGCCGGAGGAAAACACACTTACGTGGGGACAATGGTCGCCTGAGCGGGGAGCCATTTTCCCCGGCACCGCCATCTTCGTGTGCGAAGCACGGTAGGTCAGACACTACCTCCCCTGGTATCGAATCAATCGGCTGCAGCGAACTAAGCTGACAGCCATGCTTCTAGAACGCCTCGGGATTTTCGCGCGCCGCGCAGTGGCCTGGTGGATTGATGCCTTTCTCGCCGCCGCCATCATCGTGGCACTCAAGTGGCTTATCAACCTCATCGCCGATGAAGTGCTGAGCGGTCGAGCAGGCGCTGTCTATGACATCGTTGCCCTCGCACTCGTCTTCTACGTCTACCGAGTGTGGGTAGAGGCCGCAAAGCAGACTTCCCTGGGTAAGTGGTCGCTAAAGCTAGAAGTCATTGCTGAGCATCCCGGAATCGGCAGCGCAGCCGTTCGCAACGGCTGGCTCCTTCTCACACTTCTCGCGTTGACAGGACTCCCCTTCGTGGAGGCAACCATCCTGGGCATCCTCGGCCTCAGCGTCCTGCTGCTGGGACAAACCCCATTCGACCTCCTTGCCGGATGTTTGGTCGAGCGCCGCACGCCCACCGAAGACGAGCGCGCGGTGGGCTTGACCTAAGCCCTAGTGCGCTGCGGCATCCCAGTTTTTGCCCACACCAACGGAGACCTCAAGGGGCACAGTCAACTCGATAGCCTTGTCCATCTCTCGCTCCACGATGCGCTGGACGTCCTCCGCTTCGCCGGGAGCCACCTCCACGACGAGTTCATCGTGAACCTGGAGCAAGACGCGCGAGGCCAAACCTTCAAGCGCCTTGTCCACGCGAATCATGGCCACCTTGATAATGTCTGCTGCAGTTCCCTGAATCGGGGCGTTGAGCGCTGCGCGCTCGGCGTTCTCGCGAGCAACACGATTATCGGAGTTCAGCTCCGGTAGGTAGCGGCGGCGCCCGAAGACCGTGGAGGTGTAGCCGTCCTTTCGAGCTTGCACGACAACTTCGTCGAGGTAGCGCTTTACACCACCAAATCGCTCAAAGTAGCTCTCCATGATCTCCTTGGCTTCCCGTGCGGGGATGCCCAGCTGTTGCGACAAACCAAATGCGGATAGCCCATAGACCAAGCCATAGGACATGGCCTTGACTCGGCGGCGCAGCTCTGGGGTGACCTCATCGACAGGAACATCGAAGACCTTGGAACCAACGTAGTTATGGAGGTCCTCACCCTCCCGGTAGGCCTCAATAAGCCCAGGGTCGGCAGAAAGGTGCGCCATGACTCGCATCTCAATCTGCGAGTAATCGGCCGTAATCAAGGTTTCGAAGTCTTCACCGACCACGAAGGCCGAGCGGATCTGGCGACCAGCCTCCGTGCGCACCGGGATGTTCTGCAGATTCGGCTCGGTCGAGGATAGGCGGCCGGTTGAAGTCACCGTCTGGTTAAACGTGGTGTGAATGCGGCCATCCGGCTGAATGGTCTTGATGAGCCCCTCCAGCGTCGTCTTCATTTTCTGGTATTCGCGGTGCGCCAGCAGGTGATCCAGGAAGGGGTGCGGATGGGTAGCGGCCAGCTGCTCAATTTCCTTAGCTGCGGTCGAATAACCTGTCTTAGTCTTCTTCGTCTTCGGCATATCGAAAGTATCGAAGAGCACCGCCTGCAGCTGCTTCGGGGAATTCAGGTTAAGAGAATCATCACCAGCCAACTCGCGGGCGGCGCGTTCCTGCTCATTGACCTGCTCAATGAAAGCATCACGCTGCGTTTCCAAGACATCGCGGTCAACTGCAATACCAGCGGCCTCCATCTGGGCCAGGATGGTCACGAGCGGCAACTCAAGGTCCGTATACAACTCGAAGGAATCAATCTCTTGGAGTTGACTAGTCAGTTCTGCCGCCAGCTCCATGATGGCGCCGGCCTGTTCTACAAGTTGATTGTCATCCAAGAGGGAAAGCTGCTCCGTGGCCACCCCCAAGGACTTCTGCAGATGGCGCTGGTACACGTCCGTCAACGCATACGTGCGCTGACCTGGGCGCAGGAGGTAGGCCGCCAGGGCTGTGTCATGGGCAATTCCACGTAGTTCAATCCCTCGCCCCACCAGCATGTGCCAAGTAGCCTTTGCCTCGTGCACATACTTCGGCGCATCTGATGACAACCACGCGGCCAGGGCGGCGTCATCTTCTGCATCCAGGTCCGCCAATTCAATCTGGAGTCCTTCAAAAGCTGAATCGACCAGTGCTAGCGCTGCCGCATCTCCTGCACCTGGGGTTCCGTCACCCTGCACGAATACCGCGACATGCTTTTTACCTTCGAGCCACTTAGCCAGCGGCGTGTCCACCACGGTCACCGATACATCCGGCGTTTCCTCCGCCGCGGCAGCTTCGGCGGCGGCATCGTGCGGGACGGCGTTGAGGACCCGCTCGCGCAGGTTGGTGCCAAATTCCAACTCGTCGAAGCGAGCCGCGACCTCGCTAGCGACCGCTCCCTTGAATTCCAGGTCTGCCGGTCCAACCTCCAGGTCCATGTCCGTCACCATTTGGGTGAGCTTCCGGTTGAGCTTGACCTGTTCAATGCGGTCGCGGAAGTTCTGGCCCGCCACTCCCTTGATTTCCTCGGCATGCTCGATGAGGCCATCGAGGGAACCATACTGGGTAATCCATTTCGTGGCGGTCTTCTCCCCCACCTTCGGAACGGAAGGCAAGTTATCGGAAGGATCTCCGCGCAAGGCCGCAAAGTCCGGATACTGCTGCGGGCTCAGACCGTACTTCTCCTCCACGGCCTCCGGTGTAAAGCGATGCAGCTTGGACACCCCGCGCATGGGATAGAGGACGGTCGTGGAGTCGTCGACAAGCTGCAAATAGTCGCGGTCACCGGTAACCAGGAAGGTCTCATAGTCCGCGCCCGCCTGGGTAGACAACGTGGCCACGATGTCATCAGCCTCGAAATTCTCGCGCGAGAGCGTGGTAATTCCCAACGTTTCCAGCACGTCACGAATGAGCTCAACCTGGCCGCGAAACTCTTCAGGGGCGGCCTCTCGTTGCGCCTTGTACTCGGGGAACATGTCGGTACGGAAGGTCTTGCGGCCCACGTCGAAGGCTACAGCGACGAAGTCCGGCTTCTCCTCGGCGAGGATATTCGCCAGCATGGACAGGAAGCCGTATACCGCGTTCGTGTGCTGGCCACCCGAGGTGGAAAAGTTCTCCGCGGGCAGTGCATAAAATGCGCGAAAGGCCATGGAGTGGCCGTCAATGAGCAAGAGTCGGGGCTGAGAAGTAGTCACCCGGCCCATCCTAACGTGTTGCACGGAGCGGCACCGTTGAGGGCCGTAGGCAGGCAATTAGGTTCACATTGGTCGGCTGCGCTACTATCGTTGCTTGTGCGCCCCTGTAGCCCAATTGGCAGAGGCAACGGATTCAAAACCCGTGTAGTGTGAGTTCGAGTCTCACCAGGGGCACAATTCCACCCCGCAACAGACCCTGTTGTGGGGTGTTAGCGTTTTCAACCGAAAGGAATCCGTTACCATGCGTCGCACTATCATCGCTGTGAGCACCGCCGTTGCCCTCACCTTGGGTGGTACCACCGTGGCTACTGCCGCAGATTCGAGTGCCGACAAGGAGGTTTCCTCCAAGGTGGAAGGCTCCTCCTACTACCAGGAGCTGCGTAAGTCTGCGGCGTCCTCGGACGATCCGCAGCTCAACACTTTCTACACCGTGCTTCTCGACGGCCTTGTAGGCCTCGCTGCCTTCGCCATCTTGGGTTCGATCTACGGCGAGGTGGCCAAGCGCTTGCCGATGTAGGCAACGTATAACCTTCTATGGGCTGAATAGTTTGCATAAGCCCTTCGCGGAGTGAGAGAATAAGGAGTCATCTGCCCATTCCTCTCCTTCGGCACGGCATCCCCACCGAGGAGACTGTCAACGTTACTTTCGGTTTATGCACTATATTCTTAACGCCATTTGCGGCGCCCTCATTGGCATGGCCGAGTTGGTCCCCGGTATTTCCGGAGGCACCGTGGCGCTCATCGTAGGCATCTATGAACGCGCTTTGCACAACGCCAATGATCTCATTTCCGGCCGTTTCAAAAAGGTTGAGTGGGGCTTCCTCCTCTCAGTCGCCGCCGGCATGTTCCTTGCCGTCTTCGGTTTTTCCACGCTGCTCCACAACTTTGTGGAAGGACAAGTGTCCTTGTCCCGCGCATTGTTCCTCGGCATGGTCGCCGTGTCCATCATCGTTCCAATAAGCATGATGTCGCGGTTTACGCCCGCGTCCATCGCCGCATTCATCATCGCCACCGTCGCGATCTTCTTCGTTACCGGCTTTACTTCAACTCCTGTCGAAGACCCCAGCCTGATTGTGGTGTTCTTGGCGGCCATGGTGGCCGTCTGCGCGCTCGTTCTCCCCGGCGTATCGGGCTCACTCATCTTGCTGACGATGGGCCTCTACCAGCCTGTCATTGGCGCGGTCTCTGACCGGAACATGACCATCGTGGGCGTCTTCGCCCTCGGCGCGCTGTGCGGCCTTGTCGCGTTCGTCAAGGTTTTGAATTACCTACTCGATACCCACCGCGATCCGACCTTGGCCGCCATGGCCGGCTTTATGCTGGGCTCGCTTCGCGCATTGTGGCCGTGGGGCGCAGACCAGGATGCTTCCACACCGCTTATCCTGCTTATGTTCGCGCTCGGCGGCATCATCGTCGCTATTTTCATCGCCGTGGATAGGCGCAAAGCCGCAAGTTATCAAGAGAGTTAAAGCATGAATAAGAAGAAGGCCATCGTGGGCGCTGTCGGAGCGCTGGCCTCCGTTGCCCTCTCCGGCTGCGTCACCAACGAGGAGCCAGCGCTGCCAGAGGGCTGGTCCGCGCCCAACGTGGACGAAGTTGCCGAGATTGCCGCGATGTATCAGGACACCGATGGTGTCCTCACCGTCGGCACGAACCCACCGTTCGCGCCGTTCGAGTTCAAGGACTCCGACGGCTCGATCATCGGCTTGGAAATGGACCTAGCCAATGCAGTCGCCCAAGTATTGGGGCTCAAGTTCCAGCCAGTGGAACAAGACTTCTCCATGATCTTGCCGGCGGTTCAGTCGGGACAGATTGATCTCGGCGGTTCCGGGTTCACCGATACCGATGAGCGCCGGGAAAACTTCGATTTCGTCGACATCCTCTACGCCGGCATCCAGTGGGCAGAACTCACCGACGGCCCCCACAAGGTCGATCCATCGAATCCCTGTGGCCTTACCGTCGCGGTGCAGCGCACGACGGTGTCGGAGACCGACGATCTGCGTCCCAAGCAGGAAGCCTGCGATGGTAACTTGACCATCCTGCCCTATGACACAAGCGATAACGCCGCCCTTGCGGTTTTGATGGGCCGCGCGGACGCCCTCTCTGCGGATTCACCAGTCTCCGCATGGGCTGTCAACCGCTCAGATGGACGTATGTCCATGGTCGGCAAGATGTTCGACGCCGCACCCTACGGCTTCGCCGTGCCAAAGGATTCAGACCTCGGCCCTGCCGTGGCGGCGGCACTCCAGCATCTCATCGATACCGGGGCATACGCTGAAATTCTCGATAAATGGGGTGTTGACGACGGACTCGTCGAACACGCAATGATTAACGAAAGGCCGATCAATGACTAACTCCTCTCTCCCGGCAGCGTCGAATTCATCGGCTTCGACTGCCCCAGAAAAGATCGAAGCCCGCCCACTGCGTCACCCCTGGCGCTGGGTATTCGCCACTGTCCTCGCTCTGCTTGCCGTATGGTTCATCATCTCCTCGGCACGCAACGAAGCCTTCGGGTGGGGCACGTATTTCCAGTATCTTTTCGATACTCGGATTGCCACCGCTGCCCTGCACACCATTGCCATTACGATTCTGGCAATGATCATCGGCGTCGTAGGCGGCGCTGCCCTCGCGGTGATGCGCATGTCCCCTAACCCTGTGCTAGGTGGCGTGTCGTGGGTCTTCCTCTGGCTCTTCCGTGGCACCCCAATCTACGTGCAGCTCGTCTTCTGGGGTCTACTTTCAGCCCTCTACCAATCCATCAACCTTGGATTCACAGAGATTTCCCTCACCGAGGTACTCAATAACGCATTCCTCTTGTCCGTCTTAGGCTTAGGCTTGAACGAAGCCGCATACATGGCGGAGATTGTTCGCTCCGGTATCTCTTCTGTTCCGGAGGGCCAGAAGGAAGCCAGCAAGGCTCTGGGAATGGGATGGTGGATGACCATGCGCCGCACTGTGCTCCCGCAGGCCATGCGCATCATCATCCCGCCGACCGGCAACGAGTTTATTTCACTGCTCAAGACTTCTTCACTTGTGGTTGCTATTCCCTACACGGCGGAGATTTTTGGCCGCGCCACGGACATTTCGGCTGCGCTCTTCGAGCCCATCCCCCTGCTTATGGTCGCGGCGACGTGGTATTTGGCCATCACCTCTCTGCTCATGGTGGGCCAGTACTTCTTAGAGCGCCGCTTTGAGCGCGGCGCCACCCGCGAGCTCACCGGCCGCCAGTTGGCCGCGCTGGCGGATGCCGAAGGAACCATTCCCCGCAACGTCTCTGTCATCCCGGAGGTAAAGAACTAATGCCGACACCCATGATTTCCGCACAAAATGTGCACAAGTCCTTCGGCCAACTTGAGGTTCTCAAAGGCATCGACCTCACCGTCATGCCGGGTGAGGTCACGTGCCTTCTGGGGCCCTCCGGTTCTGGTAAGTCCACCTTCCTGCGCTGCTGTAATCACCTGGAGAAGGTCACGGCCGGCCGCCTCTACATCGACGGCGAACTGATTGGTTTCCGCGAGCGCAACGGCGTGCTCTATGAAATCTCCGAGAAGGAAGCCGCCGCCCAGCGCCAAGATATCGGCATGGTTTTTCAGCAATTCAATCTTTTTAGCCACCGCACCGTGCTGGAAAACATCATCGAGGCCCCCATCCAGGTAAAGAAGCAGAACCCGGAGCAGGCAAAGAAAAAGGCCATGGAGCTGCTGGAAAAGGTTGGCCTCGCGCACAAGGCGGACGCCTACCCAGTCCAGCTCTCTGGTGGTCAGCAGCAACGCGTCGCCATTGCTCGCGCGGTTGCGATGGACCCGAAGCTCATGCTTTTCGACGAGCCCACCTCCGCCCTCGACCCCGAGCTCGTCGGTGAGGTGCTCCGCGTGATGAAGGAACTTGCCGCCGATGGCATGACCATGCTCGTTGTCACCCACGAGATGGGCTTTGCCCGGGAGGTCGCCGACACCATCGTTTTCATGGACGGCGGCAGCGTCATCGAAACCGGCACCCCACAGCAGGTCTTGGACAATCCTCAGCACCAGCGCACGAAGGATTTCCTCTCTTCGCTGCTCTAGCGCACTGCACCACCACGCACGCACCACCGCCGCAACTGCCCTTGTTGCCAAAGTTTCTCGCCCTCACCTCAAGATCTGGCCAGATCTTTGGCAACAAGGGCAGTTTTCTATTTGAACCCGTCCAAGACAAAACTCCGGCCAGTCCGCAAAGCTAACTGGCCGGAGTTTTTCTGGAAAGGGCTGGCGAAACAATTAACGCCAGCGGTGGGTCCCTATTCGGTGTCCCCTTCCGTTTCCGCAGTCTCAGCGGGCTCTGCGGGCTCCTCGGCAGAGGACGAGGCCATCGGGCTATCCGCAGACTGTGATTGGATGACGTCATCCAGCACCGCATGGATATAAGGCGCGGCCTTGTCATTGGAGTATTCGGAAGCAAGCTCCACGCCTTCAACGAGCGCGGTAGCGTTCGGAACATCCGCGTTGAAGAGGATTTCCCATACCGATACTCGCATGATCGCGCGGTCAACGGCGGGAATGCGTTCGAGCGACCACTCGCTGGAGAGGTAACGAGCAATCGCATCGTCGATGGCGTCCAGCTCTTCAGCTGCTCCGCTGACAATTTCGCGGGTGTAGTCCGCGATCGGCGCCACGCCGTTTTCCGGGTCGCGAGCAAGCTCGACGCGGTCTTCCACGATGGCTACCGGATCAACGTCGCGTGATTCTGCTTCGAAGAGAATATCCGCAGCTCGGCGGCGCGCGCGGTAGCGCGCGGTGTGCCGCTTATAGTTAGGCTCTGGTCGGGTCATCTTAGTTGTTGACGCGGGAGAGGTACTCGCCAGTGCGGGTATCGATCTTGAGGGTGTTACCGGTCTCGATGAACAGCGGCACCTGGATCTCGGCACCGGTCTCGAGTGTCGCCGGCTTGGTGCCGCCGTTGGAGCGGTCACCCTGCAGACCCGGCTCGGTGTGCTCAACTTTCAGGTCAACGGAGATCGGAAGCTCACCGAACAGAGCGTCGCCGTCGTGGAAGGAGACCTGGACACGCATGTTTTCCAAGAGGAACTTGCCGGCGTCGCCGAACTTATCAAACGGCAGCTCGTACTGCTCGTAGGTCTTATCATCCATGACCACGTAGTTCTGGCCATCGTTGTACAGGTAGGTCATGTCGCGGCGGTCAACGTTGGCGGTCTCCACCTTCACACCAGCGTTAAAGGTCTTGTCGGTGACCTTGCCAGAGACCACATCCTTGAGCTTGGTGCGCACGAATGCAGGACCCTTGCCAGGCTTGACGTGCTGGAATTCGACGATCTGCTGCAGCTTGTTGTCGATCTTCAGAACGAGGCCGTTCTTGAAATCAGTGGTATCTGCCATGAAATGACTCTCCCAAATAACTTGTAGTCGAAACTATGAAAACAGTGTCTAAGCATACCGTACGCGGCTGCTGCACGGTACGAAGGGGTGCTGGCTACAGCACCTGAAGTTCCTTCGGATAGGCCGTGATGATCTTTGGTGCCCCTGAGGTAATAAACAGGCTGTCCTCGATCCGCACGCCGCCCTTACCAGGAACGTAGATGCCCGGCTCAATGGTCAGCGTCATCCCTTCGGCGAGCTCGCCCTTGCCGGTTTTCGCTGCGGAGGGCCCTTCGTGCACGTCGAGGCCGATTCCGTGGCCAGTCGAGTGAACGAAGTACTCGCCATAGCCGGCCTCAGTGATGATGTCACGGCAGGCCGCGTCGACGTCGACAAGCTTGGCACCTGGCACCGCTGCCTTCACACCTGCCTCCTGGGCGCGCAGGACAATGTCGTAGATTTCACGGGCAAACTCAGTGACCTCACCGATAGCGAAGGTGCGTGTGCAGTCGGAGTTAAAGCCGCGCAGGTGGGCACCGAAGTCGATCGTAACCAAATCCCCCTTGCGCAACTCGCGGTCATCCGCACCGTGGTGGGGCTTAGCGGAGTTTTCACCGGAAGCCACAATGGTGTCAAAGCTCACGCGCTCCGAGCCGAGCATGCGCATGCGGTATTCCAAATCGGCAGCGACTTGGCGTTCCGTGCGCCCAGCGGCGACCTCCCCAGCCTCTACGAGATCGGTGAGCGCCTGGTTGGCCAAGGCCGCTATCTCTTCGAGCTTCTGCAGCTCAACGTGATCCTTGACCAGGCGAATCTTCTCAATCACGCCGGTGACCGGTACCAGAGTCACGCCCTCCGGCTTTGCTTTCTCCAGACGCTGCAGTTGTGCGACAGTGACGTAGTCGGCTTCATAGCCCACCCGCAGATCTTGAGAAACCTGCCCCAGCAAGTGCGGGCCTACATCGCGACCAAGGCTGGCTTCGATGTCCGGAACTTCTTCCGCGATCTGCGTGGTGTAGCGACCGTCCGTTGCCATGAGCGCGGAGAGGTCCTTGCGCAACAGCAGTCCACCATTCGATCCCGAAAAGCCGGTCAAGTAACGCACGTGCGTCAGGTGGGTAACGATAATGGCGTCAATGCGCTGACCAGTCAGCTCAGTCATGAGCTTGCGGCGGCGGTTGCCATAACGAGTATCGGCTAATGCCATGAGAGAACCACTCCAATCAATTCAAGCGATACTCCATGATAGCTAATCTGCCAGGAAGTACCCCAGTGCCGCGACATAGCCATAAGAGCCGAGGCCCGCGATAACACCGCGAGCGATAGGGCTCAGGTAAGAGTGCTGCCGAAATGCTTCCCGCGCATGCACGTTGGATAGGTGCACCTCGACGAATCCGGGGCCATCGGCTACCTCCGCCAGGGCATCACGCAGTGCCACCGAGGTATGTGTAAAACCGCCCGGGTTGATGATGACAGGCCAGCCTTCGTCGGCAGCGCGATGCACCTGTTCAATGAGTTCGCCCTCGTGGTTGGATTGGAAGAAGACGATCTCTTCCTCCCCCGCCGCCGCGCGGACGCGAGTCTCTATATCCTCCAAAGTTTCGCTGCCATAGATTTCTGGCTGGCGCTTGCCCAAGCGGTTCAGATTCGGGCCGTTGAGGACGAGAATGGTCATGGCGAACTCCTTAAATTCCTATACGGTCAGCTGCGCGTAGGCTGCGCGCAGCTCCTCATCAGTGGCGTCTTCCAAGCGCGTGGTTTCCCCGATCCCGGTGAGCGCTACAAAGCGGATGTGGCCGCCGCGGTTCTTCTTGTCATGGCGCATTGCATCCAGCAGCTCCTCGAAATGGCCCTGTTCATAAGTGGTCGGCAGCCCAATCCTGGTCAAGATGTCGCGGTGCGTGGCCACGAGGTTGGCATCGATAAGCCCGCGCGCGTGGGATAGGTGGGCAATGAACATCATGCCCACCGCTACCGCGCGGCCGTGTCGCCACGAGTAGTTCTCGCGACGCTCCACGGCGTGGCCAAAGGTATGGCCGTAATTGAGAGTCTCGCGCAGCCCGGATTCCTTCAAGTCCTGACCCACCACGTGGGCCTTGACCGCAATAGAACGCTCGATGAGCTCCGGCAGCAGGCCGTCGGGCTCAAGGCATGTGGCGGGATCCTTCAGGTAGTGCTCAATGATCTGCGGGTCATGGATGAAGCCAGTCTTGATAATCTCTGCAGAACCGGCGACGATTTCCTCGGCTGGCAGCGTGCGCAAATGCTCCACATCAACAAAGACTGAGTCCGGCTCATGGAAAGCCCCAACCAGGTTCTTTCCCGCGGCTGTGTTGATGCCGGTTTTGCCGCCCACGGCGGCATCCACCATGGCGAGCAACGTCGTCGGCGCCTGAATCACCGGGATGCCGCGCATCCACGTCGCCGCAGCAAACCCAGCCAGGTCAGTTACCGCACCGCCGCCTAGGCCAATGACGGCATCGCGGCGGCTAAAACCTACTTCTCCGAAGATATCCCACAAGCGGGCGAGCACGTCGATCTGTTTGGCGGCTTCGGCATCGGGGACCGCAACTGCGGTGGCCTCAATCCCCTGTACGCGAGCCTGTTTAACTAAGTCTTGGGCAGCCTGCGCGAGCGGCGGTTGGTGGATGATTGCCACCTTAGCCGCCCCAATCGCCGCGGCGCGCTCAATCATGGCGGTACTCAGGCCACTGCCAAGAGTGACCTCATAAGGCGATGGTCCATTAACAGCAATGGTGTGCATGGGTGGTGCTCCTTCGGCTGGGGTGGCAGGGTTCGTGAGGCGTCGACACGTAGCGGGTAAAGAAGTTTCGTCGTCCTAGAGGGTTTCGAGGAAGCTCAAGATGTCACCCACCACCTGCTGCGGGGAGCGCACACCAGTGCGCACCTTTAAGTCAGCGACCTCGCTGTAGAGGGGTCGGCGCGTTTCCAAAAGTTGGGTGTAGTGCGCCAGCGGGTCCGCAGACTCCAGAACGGGACGGTTGCTGTCCCCCAGCGTGCGGGTTACGCCTTCTTCGGGGGTGATATCAAGGAATACAACAGTCAGGCCATCGAGCAGGGCGCGTGTAGATTCGGTCAGCACTGCCCCGCCGCCTAGACTCACCACGCCAGTAGTGGCGAGTGCCTCGCGCACCGCTTCGGCTTCGACCTCACGGAATGCTGGTTCACCCAGCTCAGAGAAAATCTCGCCGCAAGCCTTGCCGTAGCGGGCCTCGATGAGGGCATCAGAGTCAACAACCTCGCAGTTCAGCGCGCGGGAGAGGCGCCGGCCAATCGTGGTCTTTCCGGAGCCAGGAGGCCCTACAAGAACGACGTGCGGGGAATTCATGCCTCGCCCCAATCCAAGCGGCTAGCCACGTAATCCTGGTAGGCAGCAATGTTTCGCTTGGTCTCGGCTAAGCTATCGCCACCAAATTTCTCCAACACGGCACGCGCAAGGACGAGCGCCACCATGGCTTCGGCCACCACGCCAGCCGCTGGAACTGCACAGACATCAGAACGCTGATGGATGGCAGTGGCTGGCCCACCCGTAGCCATATCAACGGTCTTCAGGGCGCGCGGGACGGTAGAAATCGGCTTCATCGCCGCACGCAAACGCAGCGTCTGGCCATTAGTCATGCCGCCTTCCAGGCCACCAGCCCGGTTACTCTCCCGGTCCACTCCCTCATCGGTGCGCACCATTTCATCGTGGGCCTCGCTTCCGCGACGGCGCGCCTCAGCGAAGCCGTCGCCTACTTCAACGCCCTTGATCGCCTGAATACCCATCAAGGCGGCGGCGAGCTGCGCGTCGAGACGGTCCTCCCCCGAGGTATGGGAGCCTAAACCAATCGGCAGGCCCTCCACGATGACCTCTACAATGCCGCCGAGGGTATCGCCCTGCTTCTTGGCGGTCTCGATTTCTGAGATCATCGATTCCTCTGCGGCCTTATCGCAGGCACGAACCGGAGAGGCGTCGATGGCCTCAAGGTCCGCAAAGCTAGGGTGCGGGCCCTCATAAGGTTCTGAGACACCAATGGAGATGACGTGGGACAGCACCTCGACTCCCAGGGTTTCGCGAAGGAAGTTGCGGGCAACGGTGGCCGCGGCGACGCGGGCAGCGGTCTCGCGTGCGGAGGAACGCTCCAGAATGGGACGGGCCTCCGCGTGATCAAACTTCACCATGCCGGCGAAATCGGCGTGCCCAGGGCGTGGACGAGTGAGCGGAGCACCGCGACCGGAAGCCATCGCCTTAGCAGTCTCCGGGTCATCGAGATCTAGCGCATCCGGGGACATGATGGTGGTCCACTTTGGCCACTCCGTGTTGCCAATCATGATAGCGATGGGGCTACCCAGGGTAAGGCCGTGGCGAATGCCACTGAGCAGAGTGAGATCATCAGCTTCAAACTTCATGCGGGCGCCGCGGCCGTAGCCGAGGCGGCGGCGAGAGAGCTGGAGAGCAATATCGTCTTGGGAAACGGGAACCCCGGCCGGCATGTGCTCAATGAGTGCAACGAGTGCCTGGCCGTGAGATTCACCTGCGGTAGTCCAACGAAGCATGCGGACTATTATCACACGCCAAGGGTTCCTTCGGGGTCACTAGGCCTGCTATCACACCATGTCGGGGCTAAATAACACAACAAGTCCTGCGGCAATCAACATCCCGGGTCCATGCGCGGGTGTCCTATCCCTGGATATATAGCCCCAGAGCACCGTGCTCAGCGACGCCCCCATCATCGCCAGCGCAACCCCCGGTACGCCCGCCACGTGTGCGGTCACCATTCCCAGCGGCAGCGCCAGTTTGAGGTCTCCCCCGCCGATGCTTCCGGCGCGGCTTAGCAACGCCGCCACCACGTAGATACCCGGCCACAGCAGCCCGGCCACGCTGAACCAGCACAGCGATAAGGCTGCGGCAGGCAGAGTCAGATAGTTAGGCAGGCGTTTGAAACGCAGGTCATAAATAATTAAAGCGCACCCCCACGCCAAGAAAAGCAGTTCCCCCATGGTCCCGCAGCCTACCGCGTGGGCGGACAAGACGCACGCACCAAGCTGTGGGGACTTGCTTAGGGCAGCTTGAGCGCCTTGTTGAGCGCCGCCAGCATCTCTGCCCGCGGGGCAGTATGCCCGGTAAACTGCTCAAATTGCGAATAAGCCTGATTAGCCAGCATGATGTGCCCGCCGACGGCCCGGTAGCCATCAGCGGCCGCATGCACAGTGAGCGGAGTAGGCCACGGATCATAAATAACGTCAAAAACCGGAGCCTTGGCCAGCTGCGTCAGGTATCCCTCCAACGCAGCAGAGGGCACGGTGGAGACAAGGAGATCTACTGCTCTCGCAAGGCCTGCTAGATCATCCTCGAAGGTTGCCGCATGGAGTGTGAGACCGAGGGCGTCAGCGAGCGGACGCAGTTCAGCTAAACGGTCGGAGCGATTCAACACGGTAACGTCCTTCACTCCGCGCTGAGCCAGCCCCCACAGGACCGGCCGCGCGGTTCCGCCGGCGCCGATGAGCAGCGCCGAAGACGGCTGGGAAGAGCCCAAAAGCTCATCGAGCGCGCCCAGCACGCCTTCGGTATCCGTGTTATCCGCGCGCCACCCTTCCGGGGTGCGTACCAAGGTGTTCGCGGAGCCAATGAGCTCAGCTCGCTCGCTGACGATATCGGCACAAGCAAGGGCATCAAATTTGAGCGGCATGGTGACGGAGAAACCGCAGTACTCCTCGCCTACTTCGGCGAGGAAGGCCGGCAAGTCCGTCACCTCATGCTTGGTATAGTCCCACTCCTTCAGGGTCAGGGCCTCATACCCAGCGTTATGCAGGACTGGTGAGAGCGAGTGGGCAATGGGGCTGCCCACGACTGCGGCGCGCGGCATTGGTTTACTGCTCCTCGGCTGGCGGCGCACCTTCGGCCTCGCGCTGGCTGTCCAGGATGCCAGAGCGCACCGCATCATCGACGTTGGCAAGGTGCTCATCGTAGTTATCGGTAAACACGGTGGTGCCCTTGTCATCGACGGTGACGAAGAAGAGCCAGTTTCCTTCCGCCGGGTTCTCCATGGCCTGGATAGCTTCCTCCGAAGGCGAGGCAATCGGCGAATCAGGCAGACCGTCCTTGGCGTAGGTATTCCATGGCGTCTCGCGGTGGCGGTCCTCATCGGTGGTGGCCAGCTCCACGTCCTCGAGGCCATAGTTCACGGTGGAGTCCAACTCGAGGCGCATCGGTTCATCGAGGCGGTTGAGGATCACTCGAGCAACCTTGTCGAATTCACCGGCCGGGGACTCGCGTTCCACCAATGAAGCGGCAGTTAGAAGCTCATAGGGCTTCAGACCAATTGCTTGGGCGCGGTCAACGATGTTGGTGTCGTTGTACTTCTTCGTAGAGCGGGTGATCAGGTCCGTCAGAATCTCCTGGGCATCCATGTTCGGATCCAGCACGTACTGGCCCGGGGCAATCAGCCCCTCAAGGCGCTTCGGGTCCTCGCCTCGTGCGCGAATCTCTTCCAGGGCCCACTCCGGTGCGCCCAGCTCAGCTGGGTCCACGGTGGCCGCAATCTTCTCGAGCTCTTCAGCGGAGACGCAGCCACCTTCCTTGCACGAGACCTGGGAAATCAAGGAGTAAATGCCGTAGCGAACATCACCGCCAAGCACGTTGACGTCGAGCAGCGTGGCACCGCCTTGGACGTCGAGGAGGTCCACCATATTGGCTTCATCGAGCAGCGCTTCGACAGCGGCCTTCGCGCTCATCTCCTCCTGGAGACGGTAAAAGCCGGGTTTGATTTGGCTTGCGCGTGGGTTGGAGTTGGCTGCTGAGGAGAAAGCTTCGGATGTCTTCACCACGTTCTTTTCTGCCAGCTCGGGTGCTAATTCACCCATGGACGAGCCTTCTGGGACCTGAACAAGCTGTGTGACACCGTTGCCTTGCCCCTCGTAGTCCAAGGTACTGCCCCCTCCCAGAAGGCGGAAGCCGATGTAGCCGAGTCCGCCAATGATAAGGACCAAGCTTGCGATGAGCACGGCCATGCCGCGCTGACGGCGCTTGACATATTGAGGTTCCATCGAGCGTCCGATGCGTGAAGGTTTACGGCTCACGTACTTCGTCTCCTACGTTTGAAGGGCTGTGGCCGTGCAACGCGAAATGGCGCGCATCCAGCCAGGACTGCAAAATTTCCACCGCGGCAGCTTGGTCAATGACCGAGCGACCACGCTTCTCTGACACGCCAGAGGCCCGCAAAGCAGAGGTTGCCACCACCGTAGTGAGGCGCTCATCCACCATGCGTACGGGCGGAGGTTCCTTCATCCTGTCATCTTTTGCCAAGCGGCGGCGGATACGAAACGCGATTTCCTTGGCATGTTTAACACTTGATGAGCCGTTGCCTTTGAGATCACGCGGCAGGCCAACGGCCACCTCGACGGCGTCATACTCATGGATCAGCTCGAGCAAACGGTCAATATCGCCCTTGTCGCGGTCCTTAAACCCGGTCTCACGCCGGACGGTTTCGACCGGCATGGCCAAGCGCGCGTCTCGGTCAGATACCGCCACGCCGATGCGGACGGTACCGACGTCGAGGCCCAAACGGCGCCCCGGGCCGGGATCGTCGACGCCTGGTTTGTCAGGCTCTACGGCCATCGTGCTCCTCCTGATTCTGCGACTCAGCTATTTGCATGCACCTTACTAGTGCTGACCGAGCTCGTCGCGTACAGCATTGAAGGCCGCCTGCAGGCCGTCCGCGTTCGCGCCCGAGCCCTGGGCCATGTCCGGCTTTCCGCCGCCCTTGCCGTCGACATAGCCAGAAATAACCTTGACCAAGTCACCAGCCTTGACACCGCGCTCGACTGCGGGCTTAGTGGCGCCAACGATGAACGGGAGCTTGCCGCCCTCGTTCTCCGATGCCAGGACAACCACACCGGCGGCATCACCGAGACGGTTCTTGATATCAGAAGCCAGTGTGCGCAAGTCTCCACCGTTGACCCCCTTAGGCAGCTTAACAGCCACGAGGGTGAAATCGTTGACGGTCTTCGCAGTAGAGATCATCTCCGCGGTCTGGGACATGAGCTGGGCCTTGTGAAGCTCGGCAATTTGCTTCTCAGCGGCCTTGAGCTTCTCCGTCAGCTGCGCGATGCGCTCCGGCAGGTCCTCAGTTTGGACCTTGAGCTCGCGGGAGACACCCTCGACGAGGGCGGTCTCCTTCGAGTAGTAGCGGAATGCATCCAGGCCCGAATAAGCCTCGATGCGGCGCGCGCCCGAACCCACGGAGGATTCGCCGAGGACAGATACCGGGCCGATCTCTGCAGTGTTCTTCACGTGCGTACCACCGCAGAGCTCGATGGAGAAGGGGCCGCCCATCTCCACGACGCGGACCTCAGAACCGTAGTTCTCACCAAAGAGGGCCATCGCCCCCATCTCCTTGGCCTTCTCCAAGGAGGTCTCGATGGTATTGACCGCGAAGTGCTGGTCCACCGCCTGGTTGGTCACCAAAGCGATCTCATCGAGCTGCTCCTGCGTGAGCTGGTCGGTGTAGTTGAAATCAAAGCGCAGGTAGCCCGGACGGTTCAAGGAACCAGCCTGGACTGCGGTCGGGCCCAGCACCTGGCGCAGCGCGGCGTGGATAAGGTGCGTTGCGGAGTGCGCCTGCACGGCGCCGTGGCGCCACTGCTGGTCAACTGCGGCGGTCACGCCATTGCCCAGCTCAAGGCCACCGGCGGTCACCGTGGCCTTGTGAACCCACAACTTCTTGCCAATCTTCTGAACATCCTTGACCTCCAGCAGGGTCTCGCCCGCGATAATGCGGCCGCGGTCGGCGGTCTGGCCACCGGCTTCGGCATAGAGCGGCGACTGGTCCAAGATAACCTCGACCGTGTCCCCTGCCTGGACCTCGGAGACCTTCTCGCCATCGCGCACAAGACCGATGACCTTGGCGTCCGACTCCAAGGTCTCGTAGCCCGTGAACAGCGTCGGGTGGTTATCCACCCAGTCACGGTACAGAGACAGATCAGCATGACCATGCTTCTTGGCTTGGTTATCCGCCTTGGCGCGGCGGCGCTGCTCACCCATGGCGGCGTCGAAGCCTTCCATGTCTACGGTCAAACCGGCTTCCTGCGCCATTTCCAGGGTCAAGTCGATGGGGAAACCATAGGTATCGTGCAGCTCGAAGGCCTTTTCACCGGACAGGACTTTCGGGGTAGCTGCGCGGGAGGTGCTCTTCAGCTCGATCACTGCTTCGTCGAAAAGCTTGGTACCCGACTCCAAGGTCTTGAGGAAGGCTTTCTCCTCTGCCACGGCAACGCGCAGAATACGCTCGCGGTTTTCTGCGATCTCCGGGTAGGACGGCGTCATGGTGTCCATGATGGTGTTCATGAAGCGCTCCATGGTCTCGCCTTTCGCGCCCAACAACTTGGCGGAGCGAATGATGCGACGAAGCAGGCGACGCAGGATGTAGCCGCGGCCCTCGTTACCGGGGGTAACGCCATCCAAGATGAGCATCATGCCGGTACGCGAGTGGTCCGCCACCACGCGGAAACGGATCAGGTCTTCTTTCGGCGCATCCGGAACGTACTTCGCACCGGTGAGCTCTTCGGCTACGTCGATGACTGGGCGCAGCAGGTCCGTTTCGTACACATTGTCCACGTCCTGCAAGATGCAGGCGACGCGCTCGATGCCCATGCCGGTATCGATGTTCTTCTTGGGCAGCTCGCCCACGATCTCAAAGTTGCCCTTGCCAATGCCTTCGCCGCGCTCGTTCTGCATGAAGACCAGGTTCCAGATCTCCATGTAGCGATTATCGTCCGCGACGGGACCACCGTCCTGGCCATATTCCGGGCCACGGTCATAGTAGATCTCGGAGCACGGTCCGCACGGGCCAGGAATGCCCATGGACCAGTAATTATCCTCCATGCCGAGGCGCTGAATGCGCTCGCGGGGAACACCGATTTTGTTGTGCCAGATATCGGCTGCTTCATCGTCATCGAGGTAGACCGTGACCCACAAACGCTCGGGGTCAAGCCCCAAGCCACCATCCTCTACCGAGTTCGTCAATAGGTTCCAGGCGTGGGTAATGGCCCCCTCCTTGAAGTACTGGCCAAAGGAGAAGTTGCCTGCCATCTGGAAGAAGGTGTTGTGGCGGGTGGTAATGCCTACTTCCTCGATATCCAGGGTGCGCACGCACTTCTGGATAGAGGTCGCCGTACCGTTAGCAAAAGGCGGGTTCTGCTGGCCCAAGAAGTAGGGCTTGAAGGGAACCATGCCGGCGTTGACGAAGAGCAGGTTCGGGTCATCCAGGATCAGCGATGCGCTGGGCACGGCCTCGTGGCCGGCCTTGACGAAGTGCTGGGTAAAGCGTTCCCGGATCTCATGAGTCTTCACGAGCAAAAGTCCTTCACTGTTGAATGGTTTCTAGTCAGCGCTCAACTTTACCCGTCCGGTGCTCTGCTTAGCGACGCCGCCCCCGGATGATGTCCCGCAACCTCCCCAGGTACTCGCGCACCCGTTTTTCCGCGCCGTGGTCGGTGGGCTGATAATACTCGGCATCGGTGAGCGTCTCCGGTAAATACTGCTGGGCTAGCACACCGCGTGGATCATCATGCGGGTACCGGTAGCCGACAGCGTTTCCCAAGCGCTTGGCACCCTCGTAGTGACCGTCGCGCAGGTGCGGCGGGACGTGCCCGCTCTTACCGGCCTGGATATCGGCTTGGGCAGCGTTGATGGCATTAATAACGGAATTCGACTTCGGCGCCGTGGCCAGGTGGATCGTGGCCTGCGCCAGCGGGATGCGCGCCTCGGGCAGGCCAATCAGGGCCGCAGCCTCCGCCGCGGCCACGGCGGTGGGCAAAGCGGTGGGATCCGCCATCCCAACGTCCTCGGAGGCATGCACGATGAGCCGGCGCGCTATGAAGCGCGGGTCTTCGCCGGCCTCAATCATGCGGGCAAGGTAGTGCAACGCGGCGTCCACGTCGGAGCCGCGGATGGACTTAATAAAGGCGGAGACAACATCATAGTGCTGGTCCCCGTCACGGTCATAGCGCACGACCGCGCGGTTGACGTTGTCTTTGAGAATGTCGACGGTGAGCTCGCCGCCATCCGGCACCGCTTCGGCGGCCGCCTCGAGATAGGTCAGCGTCCGTCGAGCATCACCGCCGGCGAGCAGCACCAGCTGATCCAAAGCGTCTTCCGTGGCAGTGATTCGCCCCGCCAAACCGCGCTCACTTCTCAGCGCCCGCTCCGCGAGGCTGCGGAGGGAGACATCGTCAAGCGGCTCCAAGTGCAGCAACAGCGAACGCGAAAGCAGCGGCGCTACCACAGAAAACGAAGGATTCTCGGTGGTCGCGGCCACGAGAAGGACAGTGCGGTTCTCCACGGCCGCCAGCAACGCATCCTGCTGGGTTTTGGAGAAGCGGTGTACCTCATCGATGAAGAGCACCGTGCGGCGACCTTCGATGAGTTCGCGACGCGCATGAGTGATCACTTCGCGGACTTGCTTAACACCAGAGTCCAGGGCAGAAAGCCCAATGAAGTTATCCCCCAAGGAGGAAGCGATCAGGGAGGCGAGCGTTGTCTTTCCGGTTCCCGGCGGGCCGTACAGGATGACCGAGGCTTCCCCCGAGCCCTCCACCAGCCGGCGCAACGGGGTCCCCGGCTCCAGTAGGTGCTTCTGCCCCACCACTTCATCGAGGCTCTGCGGCCGCAAGCGCGCGGCAAGGGGTGAGCCTGAATGAGTTGCAAACATATCGGGGCCACCCGGCAGGCTGGGCGCTGACTGGTCATCGCCGAAGAGTGACTCCTGCCCCATCAGGACTCCCGGAGACGGGAAGCAACTGCGCGGCCAAATGCGGCCACCACGGAGCATCCATCATTCTTGCACTGCGCGGCAAACCGCGACAGCGCCTCGAAAGTTTCATAAAGATCACGGCGGATGAGAGCCTCATCCTCGGTGAACGGCCCCTGGTCGGAACGGCGAAGCAACGAGCGATGCGGGTCACGATAAATCTCGGCGTTGCCCTCCGCCAGAGCTACAACGCCTTCGATCCCGCCGGCATACATGGTGGTCACGCTCGACAGGGCCCAGCCTATGAGGCAGGCCACCAGCAATTCATGCAGCGTCTTCTCATCAGCAAACTGGGGCCACACATCGACGATGCGGCGCTGCCAGGCTTGGATGAAGATTTCCGCTTCGCTATCAGTAATCGGCCGTGAGAACAGGAATTGTGGGAAGCCTGCAACAACGCAGGCCACGTCAAAGCCAACGTTACGGAAACCAGCCCATTCATAATCCAGGAAGGTTAACGCTGTCCCCACGATGATGTTGTCTGGGGACAGATCGAAGGGGGTAAAGGCGCGGTTGCGGCCAGAACTAAAGCTCTGCATGGCGGTGCGAGCCAATTCGCGAACGTGTTTCGGCGGTTCCAGTCCGGCCTCATTGAGAATGTCAGCGCCGATCATGATGGAGCTCTTCAGCGAATCATCACGCAGCGCCTGGTGCTCAGCGTATTCGGGATGCCGGCGCAGCTGACGGTTCAGCAGGGCCTCGTAATCCTCCTCGCGCCCTGCGGTTCCTGCGTGCATCTTGCCCAGCGCGCTGCCCAGGGATCGGAGCAGCTCGACGCGGTCTTCATCGCTGCTGTGGGCGAGGGCATCCGCCAAGGTGTCGCCATCGCCCGCGTCGGTGAGCACGAGGATGCGCTTTTCCACATCGTGCGCAAGAAGGACTGGGCCTGGGCGGACCTCTTCAGACAGCGCTGTGGTGAATTGATAGGCCACCACTTCACGCAGGAGTGCGGCGTCATCAATAGTGTGTCCGGTGACCGGGTTGTACTTGATGACGACCGACCGATGTGGAAAGAAGGCACTTGGTGTCGTGCGGGCACGAAGCACCACAGCATTGCCCGAGCCGGTGAGCTGTTGAATGTCACTCAGCTCAGGCTCGCCGCCATAGCGGCGGGAAATCATCAGCGATGCTTCCGCCACCACGGCATCAGCCGCAGAACTGTCCATGGACTCGTGTCCCATCGAATTCACTTGCTTGCCTGCCTCCACTTGTCGTAGGCCCAACTACCTTACCGGCGCTGCGCGGTCTTAAGACTCCTTCCCAGCCTTTTCACCCTGTGCAGCCTTAGCCGCCTTTTCCGGCTTGAAGTCCACGCCGGTCTCCTTGCGCTGCTCAGCGGGGATGGTGCCCGGAGCATCGGTCAGAGGATCAACGCCGCCGCCCGACTTCGGGAAGGCAATGACGTCGCGGATGGAATCGAATCCGCCCAGCAGGGAGACAATGCGGTCCCAACCGAAAGCAATGCCGCCATGCGGCGGGGCACCGAACTGGAAAGCGTCGAGCAGGAAGCCGAACTTCTCCTGCGCTTCCTCTTCACCAATGCCCATGACATCGAAGACGCGCTTCTGCACATCCTGGTCGTGGATACGGATGGAGCCGCCGCCAATCTCGTTGCCGTTGCAGACGATGTCATAGGCGTAGGCCAAGGCCTCTCCCGGATTCTCATCAAAGTTATCCAGGTACTCCGGCTTCGGCGAGGTAAAGGCGTGGTGGACAGCCGTCCACTTGGAGTGACCCAGAGCCACATCACCCGAAGCGGTGGCATCGGCGGCCGGCTCGAAGAGCGGTGCGTCCACGACCCAGGTGAAGGCCCAGTCGCCGTCCTTGATAAGGTCCAGCTTCTTTGCGATCTCACCGCGCGCAGCGCCCAGCAAAGCACGGGAAGACTTTACGTCACCGGCGGCAAAGAAGATGGCGTCGCCCGGCTTAGCACCGACGTGCTCGGCAATGCCCTCGCGCTCGGCGTCAGTAATGTTTTTGGCCACTGGGCCGCCCAGGGTGCCGTCCTCGGCGATGGTGATATAAGCCAGGCCCTTCGCACCGCGCTGCTTTGCCCATTCCTGCCACGCATCGAACTGGCGGCGCGGCTGGGAGGCTCCGCCTTCCATGACGACAGCACCGACGTATTCGTTCTGGAAGACACGGAAGGTGGTGTCCTTGAAGAAGTCGGTGCACTCCACGATCTTGATGTCGAAGCGCAGATCCGGCTTGTCAGATCCGTAGTACTTCATGGCATCGGCGTAGGTCATGCGCGGGATGGGCGTCTTAATCTCGTAGCCGATCAGCTTCCAGAGAGCGGATACAATCTCTTCCGCTAGTGCAATAACATCGTCCTGGTCTACGAAGGACATTTCGACGTCGAGCTGCGTAAATTCAGGCTGGCGGTCCGCGCGGAAGTCCTCATCGCGGTAGCAGCGAGCAATCTGGTAGTAGCGCTCCATGCCGGCCACCATGAGCAGCTGCTTAAAAAGCTGCGGAGACTGCGGGAGTGCGTACCAGCTGCCCGGCTTGAGGCGGGCGGGCACGAGGAAGTCACGAGCGCCCTCCGGGGTGGAACGGGTCAGGGTCGGGGTTTCAATCTCAGTAAAGTCGTGGTTGTCCAGAACTTCGCGGGCGGCGCGGTTAGCGGCGGAGCGCAGGCGCAGAGCCTCGTGCTGACGCTCGCGGCGCAGGTCCAAGTAACGGTACTTCAGACGGGTCTCTTCACCGACTTCACCAGAAGAAGACGGATCATCAATCTGGAACGGCAGCGCTGCGGACTTGTTGAGCACCTCCAGGTCCGAGACGTTAACCTCAATCTCACCAGATGCCAGGTTTGCGTTAGCCGAACCTTCCGGGCGCGGCTCCACTACGCCGGTAACCTTGACGCAGTATTCAGAACGCAGATCGTGGGCGCGCTCAGCTACCTCAGATTCGCGGAAAACCACCTGGGCAACGCCAGAGCGGTCACGCAGATCAATGAAGATAACACCGCCATGGTCGCGACGGCGAGCGACCCAACCCGTCAGGGTGACGGTCTCCCCTGCCATCTCCTTGCGCAGTTCGCCTGCCAAATGTGTACGCAGCACTCTCGTTCAATCCCTTCTCATTGTTGACGCTCGCACCCACACACGCCACGCGTAGACAGCACGCGCCGAGGGATGCAAGTACTTGAACGGCCCAAGTCTACCGCCCACACCGGACTTGCACAGCGCTAGGGTGAGCACCGTGTGCTTAACAGCAGTCCACTTATCGAGCAGACAGCACCTACGGCTTGTGGCAAAATCTCTGGCATGACTTTTAAATCTGGCGCCAATTTTGATGGTAAGCGAGCTAGCTCCGGCGGTGGAGGCCGCGGCGGCATGATCGCTACCGGCGGCGGCATTGGCTCTCTCCTTCTCATTGGTCTCTATCTACTCCTCGGCGGCGATCCCGGCGCCATCACCGAAAGCGATCCCCAGACCGACCAGACCCAGGTGGGACCAGAGGAAAGCGGCGAAGACGCATTTGCGCACTGCCAAACTGCTGAGGACGGCAATAAGTACGACGATTGCCGCGTCATGTTCGCCGCCCAGTCCGTCGACAAGGTCTGGGCCCAGCAGTTGCCGGATCAGGCAGGCATCGAGTACGTCGAGCCGGGCCGCGTCATCTTCAACAACACCACCATGTCGGGCTGCGGCCAGGCTTCAGGCGCTACGGGCCCGTTCTACTGCCCAGCGGATGAGTCGGCCTACTTCGACACGGCCTTCTTTGATCAGCTCCGCAATTTCGGCGGCGAGAATGCTCCTCTGGCCCAGATGTACATCGTGGCCCACGAATTTGGCCACCACATTCAAAAACTGGAAGCCACGCTCAGCTTGTCCAACTACAACGAGCCTGGCGAGGATTCCAACGCTGTGAAGATTGAGCTGCAAGCTGATTGCTATGCCGGCCTCTGGGCGCACTACGCCGATGAGGGCGAAGACGCTTTGCTCGAAACGATTACTGAACAACAAGTAACCGATGCCGTGAACACCGCTCGTGCTGTAGGCGATGACAACATCCAGCGCCGCTCGGGCGGCGAAGTACGCCCGGACATGTGGACGCACGGCTCCTCCGAGGACCGCGCTCAGGCCTTCCTCGCTGGATATAACACCGGCAAGATGGAACAGTGCGACACCTTGGGCCGAGGCGTCTATAAGTCTTAATACTGCGCTTAAAAGGTGCTAGTGCGGCCGATGAAAGGTCGCACCACCCCCAAATGTGCCAGAAAAGTGCAGATTAAATTCAAATACATGAAGTGTTTACCTGCCGGCAATCTTGATGCTTTACCCTGATCAAGTTCCCGCCGGATTGTGGTGGGATCCGCTCTGTCTTTAAAAGCATAAAAGAACCGTGCGTGATGCCATCACCCTGCACCGCGACAGGCACATTATCCCCTGCTTTCACGGCGCATTCGCCCTGCCTGTGGCAGCCCGCGCTTCCTCATCACGCAGCGTTCTCTTCATGAAAGGAACGACGTTTTGAGCACCGCCACGCCGACGATGCCTGACCTCGAATCGATGAATGGCAAGAACAAGGACTGGATTTGGCACTTGTTCTTCGGCGCCATCACCGCTGTCACGCTGATCTTCTTCATCATTTGGAGCAACGGAGAAGTTGCTGAGGGGGCTAATCGCGTAGTCCTGATTACAGCGATCATCTTCGCCCTATTCATGGCCTTCAACATTGGCGGCAATGACGTCGCCAACTCCTTCGGTACCTCCGTGGGTGCAGGAACCTTGTCGATGAAGCAGGCCCTCGCGGTCGCTGCAGTCTTCGAGGTATCCGGTGCCATCCTCGCTGGCGGTGAGGTGACGGATACCGTCCGTTCCGGCATCGTGGACCTTGATGCAATTGACGGTCTAGACCCGATGGAGTTCGTCTACATCATGATGGCATCGCTCCTAGGCGCCGCCATCTGGCTACTCGTCGCCACCCGGATGGGCTGGCCGGTTTCTACGACCCACTCCATCGTCGGCGGTATCGTCGGCGCTGCACTGACCGTCGGCTTCATCACCGGCAAGGGTGGCATGGACATGGTGCAGTGGGGCGGAATCGGCACCATTGCCTTCTCCTGGGTCCTTTCCCCAGTTCTTGGTGGCATTGCCGCCTTCCTTCTCTTCAAGTGGATCAAGTCCTCCATCTTGGTGTACAACGACGCTGCGGACGAACGCCTGCGTGAGATCAAGGTTCGTCGCTCGGCACTACGCAAGGAGCACAAGACCCGCTTCGAGCGCATGAATGAGCTGCAGCAGATTTCCTACACCAACGCCATGGCTCGTGATGCTGCTCTCACAGCGGAAGATGATTATGACCCAGAGGCTCTCGAGTCCGACTACTACCGGGACTTGCATAACCTCAACAAGGATCTTGAGGACATCAATGCGCACCGCGCCCTGGAGAACTGGGTCCCACTGCTGGCTGCTTTGGGCGCCATCATTATTTCCGCGATGATGCTTTTCAAGGGGTTGAAGAACACCGGCGTTGACTTCTCCACCCTGGAGAACTTCCTGGTTATGGGCATGGTAGGCGCCGTGGTCTGGATGGCTGTGTTTATCTTCGCCCGCTCCCTGAAGAAGAAGTCCCTGTCACGCTCGACCTTCCTTCTCTTCTCGTGGATGCAGGTCTTTACTGCTTCGGCCTTCGCGTTCTCACATGGCTCGAACGATATCGCTAACGCTATTGGCCCCTTCGCCGCCGTCTTCGACGTCCTGCGGACGAACCAGATTTCCGATGAAGTCACTGTCCCTCTCCCGGTCATGGTGGCCATGGGTATCGCCCTGATTTCTGGCCTCTGGTTCATCGGCCGCTTCGTTATCCAGACGGTCGGTTCGGGCCTGACTCAGATGCACCCCTCCTCCGGTTTCGCCGCTGAACTGGCCGCCGCTGCCGTCGTCATGGCAGCGTCCCTCTTGGGCCTGCCGGTCTCCTCGACCCACATCCTCATCGGCGCTGTCCTGGGTGTCGGCATCGTAAACCGCGCCGCCAACTGGAAGCTGATGAAGCCGATCGCCCTCGCGTGGGTTATCACCCTCCCGGCAGCGGCAGCCATCGCAGCCGTGACGGTTTCTATCCTGCGCGTCGCCTTCTAAAGCTTCAGCGCATCACACGCGCACAGCACATAGTGCCCTATCGCCGCGAGTGCCCCAACAACCGGGGTCCTCGCGGTGATTGTGTTTTAGCGACCGGACACAGCACGCACTGCCAAATCCGTACACTGGGGCTTCATGAGCGATAACTCCCTGGCCAGATTCTTTTCCGCCTTCAACGACATTGAACAATTTCTCCGCCAGGCAATTGGGGCGAAGAATTCAGATTCTTTCTGGTGGATTGTTGATCGCGCACACGACAAACATCTGTTGGGCAAGCGCCAAGCGGAACAGCTGAAGGACTTTGGTAACCTGCGCAATGCCATTGCCCATGGCCGCTACTTCGACGGCGCACCCATCGCTACCCCACACCCACAGGTCGTCACGCAGCTGGAAAACCTGCAGCGCCTTCTCACGGATCCGCCTACAGCGCAGTCCCTTCTTTCTGACCGTGACGTAACCATTCTTGCCCCCGAAACCCCAATCATGGAGGCCTTACGGCTCATTAACCAGACCGGCTATTCGCAGATCCCTATCTATGATTCGGGGACTTACCAGGCGCTGCTGACGACCAACGTCATCGCCCGGTGGATTGCGGCTGATTTGGGAGACGATGGCGTGGTCAATGCGGCGTCGATTAGCGCCGTTCTGGAATTCGCCGAGAAGAAGGACCGCGCCGAGTTTCTGCCCCGCACAGCCAGCGCGCAAGAGGTTATCGATGCTCTCACAGAGGCCACCGTAGATGGCGTCCGTGCCAGCGCAGTCCTCCTCACCGAGCATGGAAAGGCTTCGCAGCGTCCGCTGGCTATCGCGACACCGGGGGATCTCGCAGTGTTGGTCGACGCCCTCGAATGGGAATAATCTCCTGGTACATTATTGTTGACACGTCACAGAAGGGAGATTGGCATGCAATTCGGAGTTTTCAGCATTGGTGACGTCACGCAAGACCCCACCACCGGCCGCACCCCCACCGAGGCCGAGCGCATCCGCGCGATAACGGAAATCGCGCTCAAGGCGGAGGAGGTAGGGCTCGATATTTTCGCCACCGGCGAGCACCACAACCCACCTTTCGTCCCATCGGCACCCACCACTCACCTGGCCTATATCGCGGCACAGACAAAGAACCTTCAACTCTCCACTGCCACCACGCTGATCACTACCAACGACCCCGTCCGCCTCGCGGAGGACTACGCCTTTCTCCAGCACCTCGCCGACGGGCGCATCGACCTGATGCTGGGCCGCGGTAACACTGGCCCGGTCTACCCGTGGTTTGGCAAGGACATCCGCGAGGGCATCCCCCTCGCGGTGGAGAATTATCACTTGCTGCGCCGTCTCTGGCGTGAGCCCGTCGTGTCCTGGCAAGGAAAGTCCCGTACCCCTCTCCAGGGATTCACCGCCACACCGGCGCCGCTCGACAGTATCCCGCCCTTTGTCTGGCACGGCTCCATCCGCTCCCCGCAGATTGCCGAACAGGCTGCCTATTATGGCGATGGCTTCTTCCACAACAACATCTTCTGGAACAAGGAACACACCGCGAAGATGGTGAACCTCTACCGCAACCGCTATGAATCCTATGGGCACGGCCGTGCCGATCAGGCCATCGTGGGCCTCGGCGGGCACGTTTTCATCGGGTCTACTGAGCAGGAGGCGAAGGATTTCTTCCGCCCCTACTTCGATAACGCTCCGGTCTACGGCCACGGTCCTTCCCTGGAAGAATTCACGGCTCAAACCCCCTTAACGGTAGGCACCGTGGAGCAAGTGGTGGAGCGCACGCTGCAGTTTGCTGATTGGGTTGGTGACTATCAACGCCAGCTTTTCCTCATCGACCACGCCGGACTGCCGCAAGAAGTGGTGCTAGAACAGATCGAAATCCTCGGCACCCAGGTCGTGCCGGAACTGCGCCGCCGCTTTGAGGAACGCCGCCCAGATCATGTACCTTCTGACCCACCGACGCACGCCACGCTTGGCTCCTATCCCCCACACGCGCTGGTCAGCCCTGGAGAGGAGAAATAAATGCGCTCACTCGTGGTTGTTACGGCTGGGCTGTCCTTGCCGTCGTCGACGCGCGCGCTTGGTGACGCCCTCTCATCCGCCACCACCGCCCATGTCACCGCCCGGGGTGAAGGCGTGGACATCACCGTCGTGGAGCTACGCGAACTCGCGGGCGAGCTGGCCGAGGCCATGACCAACTGGGTCTCGCCCACGCCTCGTCTGAAGGCGGCACAGTCCGCCGTGCTGAATGCCGACGGTCTCATCGCAGTCAGTCCCGTATTCCAAGGAAGCTACTCGGGCCTGTTCAAGATGTTCTTCGACACCTTGGAGCCGCATTCCTTGGAGGGGCTTCCTACCCTTATCGCGGCCACGGGCGGCTCCAGCCGGCATGCGCTGGTCCTGGACTATGCCCTGCGGCCTCTACTCAATTACCTGCACGCCACGGTGGTCCCCACCGGCGTCTTCCAAGCCACGGAGGATTATGGCACCGCGGAGGGCGCGCGTAATGAAAGGCGCATCGAGCGTGCCGCTAGGGAGTTAGCGGATCTCATGGTGCGCCCGCTCGACCGGGTCGCTGGGCTTACGGGCACCCTCAGCGAAACGCAGGAAACGCCCCAGGACAGTTCCGAAGACATACTGGATTCGGATCCTGCAGGTTTCCGCGAACTCCTCTCCCGCCACGACGGCCAACCGGACTAAGCAGCTATGGAGGCCTCTCGGTACTATCGTAAAGCGTAACTTATTTAACGCTTCTAAGGAGGTTTGACCCCACATGACAATTAGCGTGACCGATATCTTCTCCATCGGCATCGGCCCTTCCTCCTCTCATACCGTCGGCCCCATGCGCGCCGCCAAGGCTTTCCTCGAGACACTGGATGAACACCCTGCAAAGGTCCACGTCGTACTGCGCGGCTCGCTCTCTGCTACCGGCCGCGGCCACGCTACAGATCGCGCCGTAATTTTGGGCCTTGCTGGTTGGGACCCACTGTCGGTGCCGCTCGACGCCGAGCCGCGCGCTGATGCCTTCATCCCCAGCGAGGGCTCCATCTCAGGCCCTGCAGGTAAGGTGCAGTACAGCATTGAGTTCAACAACGAGCCGGTGCCAGAACACCCGAACTGCCTGATTTTCACTGCCTGGGACGAAGACGGCTCCATCCTCGCCGAGAACACGGAGTACTTCTCCGTCGGCGGCGGCTTCATTCTGTCCCGCGAGGAGTACAACGCCCAGCTCGAAACCGACACTGGAGTTCCGGCCGGTGTCGCTGCGGCGACCGCCGAGGACGCCGTTCCTTATGAGTTCCAATCGGGTGAGCACCTGCTTCACCTGTGCGCGGCCAACGACATGGACATTTGGGAAATCGTCGCCGCCAATGAGGCAGTCCTGCACCGCGAAGAAGGCGGACTCGACTACGTCTACCAACACCTCGACCTTGTGTGGGACATCATGCGCGAATGCGTGACCGAGGGAATTTCCACCAAGGGAATCTTGCCTGGTGGCCTCCGTGTCAACCGCCGTGCGCCGCAGATGTACCAACAGTTGTTGGCCAAGCAGGACGACGAGTCTTGTGGCTTTTCCGCAATGGAATGGGTAAACCTCTACGCGCTCGCCGTCAACGAGCAGAATGCCGCCGGCGGCCGCGTCATTACTGCACCGACGAATGGCGCCTGTGGGATCATCCCGGCGGTGCTCCATTATGCCCGCGACTTTATGGCGGACTTCACGCGCGCCGATGCCCGCCGCTACCTGCTCACTGCGGGTGCCGTTGGCATCATCATCAAGTCCAATGCCTCCATCTCCGGCGCCGAGGTGGGCTGCCAGGGTGAGGTGGGCTCCGCCTCCTCCATGGCGGCGGCCGGTATGGCTGAGCTGCTCGGTGCAACCCCGGAGCAGGTGGAAAACGCCGCCGAGATCGCGCTTGAGCATAACCTCGGCCTGACCTGCGACCCTGTTGGCGGCCTGGTGCAGATCCCCTGTATCGAGCGCAACGCTATTGGCGCCGTCAAATCCATTAACGCCGCTCGCCTAGCGCGCATGGGTGAGGGAACGCACCACGTCACCCTCGACAACGCGGTCCGCACCATGGCCGAAACCGGACGCGACATGCTCTCCAAGTACAAGGAGACCTCGCTCGGCGGCCTAGCGAAGACGATGGGCTTTACCGTCTCCCAGGTGGAGTGCTAAACCAGCTGACGGAGCTGGTTGACGATGTCCCCCACAGGGACGTCGCGCTGCTCGTGCGCGCGCAGGTCCTTGAGCGCCACGGAGCCAGCCTCTAGCTCTTGGTCACCGAGGACGAGTGCGAAGCGGGCGTTGGCACGATCAGCGCCCTTCATCGCTCCCTTAAGGCCACGGTCGCCGAAGGACATATCGGCAGCAATGCCGGCCTTACGCAAGTCATTGATGATGCTGACCATCTTCTGCTTCGCCGCAGCTCCCAAGGCCACACCGTAGACGGCCACGCGCTCGTCGACACCCTCGAGCTCGACTCCCTCAGCCTCGAGGGCCAGAATGGTGCGGTCTACGCCAAGGCCATAGCCGATTCCGGACAGTTCCTGCCCACCAAGCTGGGCCATGAGGCCGTCATAGCGGCCGCCGCCACCGATGCCGGACTGCGCGCCAAGGCCATCGTGGACGAATTCGAAACAGGTCTTTGTGTAATAGTCGAGGCCGCGGACCATGCGCGGGTTGATGGTGTAGGGCACGCCCATGTCATCGAGCAGGCCGGTGACCGTTTCAAAGTGCTCGCGGCACTCGGCATTGAGGTGGTCAAGCATCAAGGGAGCATCAACAAGCTGCTCCTGGACCTCTGGGCGCTTGTCATCGAGCACGCGCAGGGGATTGAGCTCCGCGCGGGCCTTAGTGTCCTCGTCTAGATCCAGCTTGAACAGAAACTCCTGCAACTTCTCGCGGTAGGCCGGGCGGCAGTCGTGGTCACCCAAGCTGGTCAACTCAAGGCGGAATTGGCTCAGGCCTAGGCTGCGGTAGGAGCGATCCGCCAAGGCAATAATCTCGGCATCCAGCGCCGGATCATCCACGCCGATGGCCTCCACACCGACCTGCTGCAGCTGACGGTAACGGCCCGCCTGCGGGCGCTCGTAGCGGAAGAAGGGGCCGAAATAGTTGAGCTTCACCGGAAGTTGACCGCGGTCGAGGTTGTGTTCAATGACCGCGCGCATGACACCCGCGGTGCCCTCTGGTCGCAGCGTCACGGAACGATCACCGCGATCAGCGAAGGTATACATCTCCTTCGACACCACGTCCGTGGACTCCCCTACGCCGCGGGCGAAGAGCGATGTGTCCTCAAAGACGGGGAGTTCGATGTGCTGGAAGCCGGACAGGTGTGCCTGATGCACGAAGGCCTCACGGACCTTGGCAAAGATGGCCGATTGCGGCGGGACGTAGTCCGGCACACCCTTAGGCGCGGACAGGGCTTTGAACTGCTTCTTATCACTCACGCCCTTTAGAGTACATCCCCTGCTGCGCGTAGAAACGGATTAGTCGCGCGTTCACGTCGCATGGTCGTCGTCGGGCCGTGGCCCGGCAAGATAGCAAGGGAGTCATCAAGACCCCACACCGGACCGCGCAGTGAACGCTGCATCGCGGCGTGGTCGGAGTGTGGCAAGTCGGTGCGTCCAATGGAGCCTTTAAATAGCACGTCGCCCGTCAGGGCAATCCCCTCAGCCACGAGGATGACACATCCCGGGGAATGGCCCGGTGCATGGAGCACATCAAATTCAAGGCCGACAAGACTCAACGTTTCCCCGCCGATCAAGTCGCGGCGGTCCGCTACCTGCTTCATGGAAGCGGCAGCAAAGAGCATCTGCGACTCGGGGGACACACCGGAGCCATCCACCAGCATGAACGCGTCATCCGGGTGGATGTAGACCGGTAGGTCAAACTCGGCAGCGTCGCGCGTGTGATCAATGTGGCCGTGGGTGAGCACGACGGCTTCAAACTCCAAGGACTTCTCACGCGCGAGCTGCTCAAGCTTCTCGCGCGTATGCATCCCTGGGTCCACGATGAACGCCCGAGAACCGTTAGCCACCACATAGGTGTTGGTTTTATAGGGCCCAGCGGCGAAACCGTAGATTTCGGGAGCGCTCATTACTTGAGAGCTGCCAAAGCTGCGTCGTAGTCCGGCTCGGTCGTGACCTCCGGAACCAGCTCGGTGTAGGTCACCTTGTGCTCGGCGTCGGTGACGATGACCGCGCGGGCGAATAGGCCCTTGAGCGGGGAGCCTTCCAGGACGAGACCGAGCTTATCGGCAAAATCAGAGCGGAAATCAGAAGCGCTGACGACGTTCTCGATGCCTTCTGCAGCGCAGAAACGCTCCTGCGCGAAAGGCAGGTCGCGGGAGACGGACAGGACAACAGTGTTCTCTAGACCAGCTGCCTCTTCGTTGAACTTGCGCAGCTGTGCCGCACACACGCCGGTGTCCACGGATGGGAAGCAGGACACCACCAGGCGCTTGCCTGCGAAGTCAGCATTAGTCAGCTCTGCCAAGTCGGTTCCCACGAGGGTGAAGTCCGGCAGGGCGTCACCAACCTTGGGCAGCTCGGCATTGGTGTCGACGGGTTTATTCTGAAAATTCGTTGTAGCCATGGCACCCAAGCGTACTGACCCGCGGGGCGGCTCGCCACGGTGAACAACGGTGCGGTTAGGATGAGTGGGTCGAAAGTTTGTGAACCACCACAGTGAAGGAAACATAGGTGTCTACTAACAGCCAGCGCTTGGATGATGCGCTCAATCAGCTCGATCGCGAGCTGAAATCCCGTGACCGCAAACAAAAGAGCCGCCCACTGGGCGTTGTGCTCATGGCGGCCGTGGTCATTATCGCTCTCGTTGGCGGTATCTGGTTCCTGTCAACGCGCTCATCAGAGGAGGAGGAGATTCAGGCCGAGGAAAGCTCGGCTGCGAACACCACCACCGAAGCCCCCACTGCCCAGGCTTTGAGTGGCAAGCGCGCTAAGCCCCTTGGTGAGACCGTCACCTGCGAATACCCCGAGACCGGCGACGCTTCCCGTGAGGTCCCCACCCCGCAGGGCAAGGACATTCCTGCCAAGGGAGAGGTGACCGTCAACTTCGCCACCAAGCAAGGCGATATTGAAATGACTCTTGATCGCTCCCTAGCTCCGTGCACCGTCAACGCGATTACAGACATGATTTCGGCAAAGTACTACGACGACACCGTGTGCCACCGCATGACTGATGGCGGCATCTTCGTCCTGCAGTGCGGTGATCCCACCGGCAAGGGTTCCGGCGGACCTGGCTTCCAGTTTGCTAACGAATACCCCACCGATGAAGCTGACGACACAGCAATGGCCCAGCCGGCTCTGTACCCGAAGGGTTCCATCGCCATGGCTAACGCCGGTGAAGACACCAATGGTTCCCAGTTCTTCATTAACTACAAGGACTCGCAGCTTCCGCCTGCCTATACCTACTTTGGCAACCTGACGGAGAAGGGCCAGAAGACCATCGACGCCATTGCCGCTAAGGGCGTCAAGGATGGACAATCCGATGGTGAACCTGCTGAAGAGGTTCGCATCACCAAGGCCACCATCGAAAGCTAAGTTTTACCCCCTTTACGGTGATCAGCCTCGCACACGTTCAGTGAGCGGGGCTTTTCCTTTCCCGTCCCTCACCATCCATCACGGTCTAAGAATTTCTTAGCCTTGAGCTGTTCATTTAGCAAAGCATTCTTCGCCCAAAGGCGTCATATCGTGATAAACCCAGCTCACATGCGACAGTCAGCAGACCTTCAGACTCGCTATTCGAATGGTAGAACCCTTGCAAAACGCGTAGTGCCTCAGTACCATCTGTGAGGTCTTTGAAATTCCCGAGATACCTAAGGAACGAGAATGAAGCTCTTCTCCCGTAAGGCACTTGTTGCTGCCGCTACCGCCGCTACCGTTTCCCTGTCCGGCGTGACCGTTGCTACCGCTGAGACCACCAACGATGACACCGCCGCGGTAAACGACACCACCAACGACACCAACACCAACGAGGACGCCGGCAAGGACGCTCCTGAGTCTGAGGGCAAGAACAACACCAACACCGGCGACAACGGCAAGGACGGGAACAAGGACAAGGACAAGGACGAGGAGTCTTCTTCCTCTTCCTCCAATGACTCCGAGGGTTCCTCCATCTCCGACATGAGCCCGCGTGAGATCCGCGACTGGATCGCTGTCTTCACCGCTATCATCGGCGCTCTGGGCACGGTCTTCGCTTTCTACAACAAGTACTTCGCTAAGTAAGTCAGACCGAATAGCTCAGACTTTCCGTTCACATTCGAATCAGATTAGGACCACACCATGAAGTTCTTCTCCCGTAAGTCCATCGTTGCTGCTGCCACCGCTGCAACCATCGCTTTCTCCGGTACCGCAGTTGCTTCCGCAGCCCCGGTTGAGGATGACAGCTCCTCCAAGGCTTTCTTCGCTCTCTCCTCCGACGATGAGGGCAACATCAGCCCAAAGGAGATCCGCGAGTGGATCAAGGTCGTCACCTCCATCATCGGCGCCATGGATGACGCTATGCGTCTCGGCGACAAGCTCGCCGGCACCAAGTAAGCCACTGGCTCCGTACACTCCTCTTGCGCACTCCGCGCAGGAGGAGTTTTTGGTTTTCCGTCCCACCAGATACGGTGCCCCCGATAGGGTCGACGCGGCTTCTTAAGCACTCAATTTCTCAAGAAGCCAGAACATACAGGCTAGTCCGGTTCATCCACTTCCTCGATGCGCTCGGCGCCGAGGACGTCCTTGAACACGGAGGCATCAACAAGCTGGCCTCGACGGATGACGGAAATTTGGCCGGTTGGCTCCAAAATCATCAGCTGCACATCGCTGCGCCGGCCCAGGCCAGCTTTGCGCACTGCGGAATTGACGTCTCTCTCGGTAATGTGGGCGAAACTCATATTGTCTTCTTGCAGCTGCCCCTTGTACACGAGCAAGACTGGCTTGCGGTCGATGAACCGTGACCACGTCACCAGTTGGCGGAAGGTACCGAATGCGGCCTCCAAAAGCATCAGGGTGAAAAGTCCAATGATGCCGGCGGCGAGCGTCGGCGGGTTTCCCACGATGACGCGGCCAGAGACCGCACCAAACATAATGATGATGACGGCGTCAGAGGCAGTGATGGACGTCAGAACACGGCTGCCGAAAAGCTTGACCAGGACCATGAAGGCCAGATAGATACCCAGCGTTGCGAGCATCACCAGGGGGATGCGGTGAAGCTCAATGCCGAGCTGATACATTGCCTCGCGTCCAAAAAGCCTCAGTGTATCCACACCCTACTACCCTACCTTCCGGAAGAAAAAGCTAAAGCCCGCACCGTAGCGCGGGCCTGTGCATCAGAAATGACTAGATGTTGAACTGCTTGCGCAGCTGCTCAATTAACTGCTGTACCGGCGCTGGGAGTGCAGCAACCGGCATATTAATGGCACCGATGACTGCCGCCATCGCAGCAGCGATTGCGGCAGCTATACCTACGCCCAAGCCGATGGAGGACCCGGCGTCCTTGGCGGAACCGCCGTCCCGAGAGCCGTCATCCCCACCAGGGAACAGCGGCAGAACTGCTTCAGTACCAGCATCGGTAGTGATGAGCAGCTTCTCATCACCCGCCAGCTCCTCCGGGAGTGTGAGCTTGACGGTCGCGCGGCCGCGCTCACCGAACTGCTCGTCACCGGGCTGTGCTGCGTTGTCAATGTCTGCCTCGGCCTTAGCGTCACCCAGTGCAACGGTGACCTTCTTAGCCTGTGGCTCTTCTGCGTTGGAGTAGTTCAGGGAGGAAAGGTCGACAGTGATCTCCTCCCCCGGCTTCAGGTCACCAGACACGTGGGCACCAATCTGGCCCTGGCCGGTGCGAACCTTGGACTCGCCGGAAGCGATGTAGTCAATCATCGCCTGGGTGTCCATGTAGCCAACGTCATTGCGGTTCTTGATGGAACCGGGCTCGAAGAAGCCATCGCCGCCGGCCTCCGTCTCGCTGGAGGCAAGGAAGGAGGACAGAGCAATGCTGTAGTTCTTCTCCGGGTCAATCGGTTCACCGTTAATGGTGACAGACTTAACGCGCTTGCCCTGCTCAGCCTTCTGGTCGTAGACAACGGTGACGTTGTTGGACAGGCCCAGAGCCAGGCGCGGTCGGGACTGGCCAGGCTTCCACTGGTTCTCCAACGCGGTAATGAAGTCTGCGCCGCTAACCTCCGCGGTGATCACGTAATTACCGAATGGCTGAACGGCAAAGATGTCCTGGTAGGAAACATCACCTTGCTTGAGGTCGGCGCGCACACCGCCTGCGTTCATGACACCGATTTCGATGTCCTTGTCCGTCTGCTTAGATAGAGCATAGCGCTGGCCATCGGCAATAAAGTTGTTGAGGGTCGACTCCACACCGCGGTTGGTACCGGTGTCCTTGCCCTCATCAGAACCGCGGTACATGGCCTTCTCGGTGGTACCAGCAGTCTTGGCACCCTCAATCTCCGCTACCTTCTTTGCTTCCTCGACAACCTTAGCTACCTCGGGGTCGTCTTCGAGGCCCTGCAGCTGAGCGAAGACATCTGCGTCGGCCACGTCGTACTGCTTGAGATCAATCTTGGTGATCTTCTTCTCGGCCTTGTCGTAGGTGATGTCGGCGTCGTTAAGCACCTTGCCGTACTCGTAGCCCTGTGCCCAGTACAGCGGCAGTGCGTCCTCACGAGCAACCTCGCCCTGGGTCTTGACGTGAGTATCACCGCCAAAGAGGATATCCACATCCTTGTTGAAGCCCTGCGCGAACTGCTGAGCATCCTCGTGCATGAGCGCCACTACAACCTCGGCCTCGCCGGATTCCTTCAGGCGGCTGGCTTCCTTATTGGTGGCCTCGACGGGGTCGGAGAACTCGACACCTGGGATGGAGGCGGCGGACACCTTGTACTTGGTGTTGCTGGTAACGGTGCCAACGAAGCCGACCTTCACACCGTCTACCTCCTTGACGAAGGAAGCATCGAGCAGGGGCTTGCCATCCTTGGTGACGTTGGCGCCCAGGATCGGGAAGTTGGACTGGTCCTTGATACGGCCCATCAGGTCATCGGTGCCCTTGTCGAACTCGTGGTTGCCCACAGCCGTGACATCGAGGTTCATGGTATTGAGGGCCTCGTTGGTGTACTTGTCTTCAGAAATTGCAGACACGAAGGCGGAGCCGCCAACGTTATCACCGGCGGAGGTCAGGGCGTACTCCTGATCCTTGTTGACGGCCTTGATGAGCGCAGCCATGCGAGCAGCACCCATCTCGGTGTAGCCGCTCAATTCCTTAGTGTCCTTGTCGAACTCCTCAGCCAGCTCAAGGTGGCCGTGGAAGTCGGTGAAGTTAGTGACGGAGAAGGTCACTTGATCAGCCTCGGCGGCGAAGGCAGGTGCGCCGGAGATAGCAACGGCGGTAACGGTGGTGGCGGCCAACAGCTGGCCAAAGCGACGGAAGTTCACGTAGGTCTCCTGAGAATGAGAGGAATCTTGTCCACGTGTTTATAACGCATACATCACAATGGCGCAGCGCATGCTGAGACCACCACCAGCGGGTTTACGTAGGATCTTCTACGGTTTCACCCAGGCGCAACCTTGAGTTCAGCCACGCACCCCCGAATCAGGGGTGGCGGGTTAGGCGGTGACGCGATAAACGTCGAAGACACCCTCCGTGTTGCGCAACGTTGTCATGAGCTGGCCCAGTTGCTTGGTATCGGAAACCGAGAAGGAAAAGCGCACGGTCGCGATGTGATCATCACCGCGATTGGACGTCATCGACAGCACATTGAGGCTCTGCTCGCTGAAAATTCGCGTGAGCTCAAAAAGCAGGCCTTGGCGGTCGATGGCCTCCAATTGCAAGGTTGCGGCGAATGCACCGGAGGACTTCGGCCCGCCGGCCCACTCCACCTGCATCATGCGCTCCGGCTCGGACTTCAACTTTTCGGCATTGGTGCAGTCCGCTCGATGGACAGACACGCCACCGCCGCGGGTGACGAAACCAAAGATGGCGTCACCAGGCACCGGCTGGCAGCACTTCGCCAACTTGGCCATGACGTCTGGGCTGCCCTCCACCAAGATGCCGGTACCAGTTGCGGAATCCTTCGTGTGCTGAGCACGGGAGTTCTCCAGTTCGCTCAGTGGGGTACGCGAAGCCAAGGCATCGACGGCATCGTCTTGGTCCCCGAACAGGGCCATGAGCTGGTTGGCAACGTGCTGTGCCGACACGTGGCCCGCGCCAATAGCGGTATAGAGTGCATCCACATCGGGATAGTGCAGCTGCTCAGCCACCTGCTTCATGGAGCTGGCGGTAAACAGGCGGTGCATGGGCAAGCCGCCGCGCTGCACCTCAGCAGCCAAGGCATCGCGCCCGGCCTCGAGGTGCTCTTCACGGCGTTCTTTGGCAAACCACTGCCGCACCTTCGTCTTCGCCCGAGGCGATACAAGGAATTCCTGCCAATCCCGCGAGGGGCCAGCATTCGGATCCTTTGAGGTAAAAATCTCGACCTTATCGCCGGACTTCAGCTCCGATTCTAGAGCCACGAGCTTGCCGTTGACCTTTGCGCCGATGCACCTGTGGCCGACCTCGGTATGCACCGCATAGGCGAAGTCCACAGGGGTGGACCCCGCGGGCAGATTGACCACGTCACCCTTGGGGGTAAAGGAAAAAATCTGCTTGGCTGTCAGGTCATAGCGCAGCGAATCCAAGAACTCGTTGGGATCTGCAGCTTCCTTCTGCCAATCCAGCAGCTGACGCATCCACGCCATCTGGTCCACTTCTTCTTGGTGGCCCGAGTTCTTGCCCTTAGTTTCCTTATAACGCCAGTGGGCGGCCACGCCGAACTCCGCGTTATAGTGCATCTCGTGCGTGCGCACCTGCACCTCAAGGGTGGAACCGCCGGCCCCAATCACGGTGGTGTGCAGTGACTGGTATACGCCGAATCGCGGAGAGGAAATATAATCCTTGAAGCGCCCTGGAAGAGCTTGATACAGCGAGTGCACCACGCCAATGGCCGCGTAGCAGGAATTGATGTCATCGACGAGGATGCGGATTCCCACGAGGTCAAAAATCTCCGCGAAGTCGCGGCCGCGCACGATCATCTTCTGGTAAATCGACCAGTAGTGCTTCGGGCGCCCCATGACCTCGGCCTCAATACCATTAGCCTTGAGAGCCTGGCCTACCTGGGCCTTGATTTCCTTCAGCGCTCGATCGCGTGAGGGAGCACGATCCGCCACCATGCGCACGATTTCGTCGTACTTCTTTGGGTACAGGATGGCGAAGGCCAAATCCTCAAGCTCCCATTTGACGCTGGCCATTCCTAGGCGGTGAGCCAGTGGCGCAATGACATCGAGAGTCTGGCGTGCCTTCTTCGCCTGCTTTTCGGGCGGCAGGAAGCGCATGGTCCGCATGTTGTGCAGGCGGTCGCACACCTTGATAACGAGCACGCGCGGGTCGGTGGCCATGGCCACGATCATCTTGCGGATTGTCTCTGCCTCCGCGGCGGCACCGAGGGCGACCTTGTCAAGCTTCGTTACGCCGTCGACCAACCGGGCCACTTCGGGACCAAAGTCACGGGTGAGGTCCTCCAGCGAATAGTCAGTATCTTCCACTGTGTCGTGGAGCAAAGCCGCCGCGACAGTCGTGGTGTCCATACCAATCTCAGCCGCAATTGTCGCTACCGCCAACGGGTGCGTGATATAAGGTTCGCCGGATTTGCGGAAAACGCCTTCGTGCAGACGCTGTGCCGTGGTGTAGGCATTGTTGAGCAGCTCCGCATCCGCCTTCGGGTGAAATTCCCGGTGGATCGACATCAACGGGTCCAGAGCCGGATTGATCTTTACTCGACCACCTGTCAGGGAGCGGGCCAATCGCGCGGACATGCCGCGCACACTGCCTGGCCGCCATGCAGTCTTGTCCTGCTTTTCAGTCGTCATGTCTGCCTCCGCGAAGTAGCTTAGGCATACAACCTTAGTCCTTCGTCCCCATCTGGTTGAGCACAATCAACGGAGAACCTTGCAGGCGCTCGCGGCCCTCAAGTCCTTGGACCTCTAGGACCACGACGTTGCCCACGACTTCAGCTCCAGCGGATTCCAAGAGCAAGGTGGCGCCGTGGAGTGTGCCGCCGGTTGCGAGGACGTCGTCGACAAGCACGATGCGCTTGCCCTTAATATCAATGCCGCTACTGGGGATTTCCAGTGCTGCAGTGCCGTATTCCAGCTCGTACTCCTGGGTCAAGACGGGCGGTGGGAGCTTGCCCTTCTTGCGGATAGCCAAGATTCCTAGTCCCAGCTTGTAGGCTACGGCTGAACCAAGCAGGAAACCGCGTGCATCGAGGCCGCCGATCATGTCTGCGCCGAGCTCCTTGCAGGCCTCTGCTAAGCCATCGACAACGACGGTGAAGGAATCTGCGTCAGCCAACACCGGGGTCAGATCCTCGAAAAGAATTCCCTCCTCTGGGAAATCCTGGACAAGGCGCACCTTATCCTTCAAGGCTTGTGCTGCTGCGACGTAAATCTCGCTCACGACTCTTCCTTTGTTTCAGTTGCTGTTGTGGGGTTATAGCTCCAACGGTCGAGGTTCCACCCGATACCCGCAAGGCCAGTGTAGGGCACCACGCCGGTGACAGCGCGGTCGACAATGAATGTGCGAGGCTGCGCGGCGATGGGAATAGAGGGCAGCTCCTCCCACAATTCCTGCTCCAGATTCCGCAGCGCCGCCGCGTGCTTCACGCTAGAGGACGGCGCGGAATGCTCACGCATCGGGTCCACGGCGCCGAGGTAGACATCTATCTCCGGCTGCCCAGTTGCAGGATCCGCGGCCAATTGCGCACGGGAAACCCGCTCGCCGGAACGGTCCTCCACCATGATCCCCGCAGGTTCGCACGCGGCGCGGAGCTCCTCCACCATCGCCTTATAACGCGGGTTAGGCCCGAGGTAACCCACTCCGATGGTGTAGCCGGACAGACCGGATGCCGTTGCATTGTCTACAGGAACGGTTGTCAGCGAAGACATCTGCGCCGCGACCGGATCATCATTGCGCACGGTACGGACGGTGACAGCGGGGACGTCCACGCCAGATTCCTTCGATGAGACCTGCGCCAAGTGCTGTGCATCCACACAGGCCGCAAAGGCAGCGCGTGCCCAGGGCTGAGAAAAGGTCCCAGCCTCGGAGAATACTAAGGTGTCTGTCAGGCTTCCTGCCGAAGACGTCACCTCTACTGGCTTGCCTTCTGCATCCCGATCGAACCACGACGGTGACGCGGTGGCAGCCTCGGCAACGCGGAGCTCATCTGAGGCAACAAACGCGGCAGCGTCTGCGCTTCTCGGAAGCATGAGGATCTCGCGCAGGGTCGGCTTATCGCCGTAATAGTTATCGTTGGCGGTGAGCACAATGGCACCGTCATCCTCAACGCGCTCGATTTGATAAGGACCGAAGGAAACCTGTAACTCCGGGTCAAAGCGCCCAGGCTCCGTAGAGAAACCATAGCGCCACGCCTCTGCTACCGGCTGCAAAGTAGCTACGTCCTGAGAATGTAGAGCTGCATTGAGTTCTTCGAGGTTCATATCAGCCCGCTTGGCTAACACGTGTGCTGGGACAACCGAACCCGGCCCAAACAAATACCGCCACCGCGAGCCGGCATCAGGTGTAAACCATACGGTGAATTTCTTGCTGTGGGGCGCGCATTCCACTTCTGTCACTTCCTCCATCAGGGGAAGGTGGGAACCGAAAATCTCGCTCAACTGCCCGGCGGTGAAGGCCAAAAGGTAATCATCACAGGTCACGGCTTCACCGTCAGCAAAACGTGCTTGCTCAGTGAGCGTGAAGTCCACGTGCGCCCCAGCGTCCTCACCCTCGGCAGCAAAGAACTCGGCATCGGCGAGATCTGAATTAGGGACCATCTGCCCCGCCGGGCCCGGTACGTAGAGCGCCGGGAAAACACGGCTAGCCAGCTGGGCCGCCCCCACCGCATCCCCCCACGCCGTGGCTGCATTGCTGGTGGCAATGGGGGCGTCGGCCAGCACCGCAAAACGCGATGGCGGGGTGTCTTTGCCAAGGCCGCCTTCCTGTGCCCCGCATGCGGTCACAGTAAGAGCTACCGCGGCACACAGCGCCGCGAATGATGGACTACGCACGGCTTAGCGCCCAGGGCGCCAGGACGCCCCACCGGACTCGTCGCTACGCGGCCCGGATTCGGTCTGTGTTGCGGCTGGTGCAGAAGCTGCGGCCGGGGATGCCACGGTGCGTGTTGCCTTCGGCGCATCCTCATCCTCTGCTTCTGCAGTCCACCCCTCGGCGCGGTAGGCAGCGACCACCTCATTGTGCTTCTTAACGCTCTTGCGCTGATTCGACAAGGTCACCAGCAACGTGGTGGCCAGGAAGATGGAGGAAAAGACACCTTCAATAACGCCAATGAACTGAACCAATGCCAGATCGCGCAAAGTACCAATGCCCATTAACCACACGGCGACGATGAACAGCGCGATGATAGGCAAGGCCGAAATCACCGAGGTGGAGATGGAACGCATCACGGTCTGGTTGACAGCCAAGTTAGTGAGCTCGGCGTAGGTCTTCTTGCGTTGGCCTTCCAGCCCCGTTGTATTCTCATCCACCTTGTCGAAGACAATGACGGAATCGTAGAGGGAGAAGGTCAGGACTGTCAGCAGACCGATGATGACTGCCGGGGACACCTCGAATCCGAAGAGCGCGTAGATGCCCGCGATGAAGACACCGTCAAAGATGAGCGCGAGGATAGCGGCAAAAGCCATATCGCGCTGCAGGCGGACCGCCACATAGATGGTGGCCAGCACGAGGAAGACCGCCATGGCAATAACCATGCGTTGGGTGATCGACGAGCCCCAGGATTCCGACACCGTCGAGGAGCCAATTGCATCCGGGCTCGGCTTGCCGTTGTCATCCTTGACTTGGTAGGTCTCAAAGATAGCCTGGCGGGCTTGGTTAACCTCATCTTGCGACAGGCGCTCGGAGGTGATCTCCAGAGTCTCCGAAGAACCGGCGCCCACAATCTGCACCAGCTCCGGAGTGACACCGGTGGCTTCCGTGAAGGTTTCTTCTACCTGTTCAGTAGAAAGATCGCCTGCAGGCATGTTGAGTTTCGTGCCGCCCTCGAAATCAAGGGACAGATTGAAGCCGCGAAGTACGATAGCCAGGATCGAGGCAATAAGCAGCACGCCGGCGATGGTGTACCAGGTCTTAGCCCGGCCCACGAAGTCAAATCCACTGCCGTCCACATAGAGACGGTCAAAACGGGAAATCTTGCGGTTAGTAGTTTCGACAGCCATGGTTACTTCTCCTCATCCGTAGCAGTAGCGACGGGTTTCTTGGCCGGTTTGGCATAAAAGCCGCGTTCACGGCGTTCCTCCACAAGGTTGTAAATACCGCCTAGGCCGTTCATCGACGGCTTGGCAAAGGCTGGGCGGCTACCAAGAAGCTGCATGAGCGGTGCCATGATCAGGAAGGATACGACGAGGTCGAAGATGGTGGTGAGGCCCATGGTGAAGGCAAAACCCTTGACGGCGCCAATGGACAAGAAATAGACCACGACGGAGCCGATGAGGGTCACGGCCTTACCTGTGACAATCGTTGCTCGCGAACGCTCCCAACCAGTGCGGGTGGCGGAGCGGAAGGTACGTCCGCTCAAGAGCTCATCCTTCATACGCTCGTAGTAGACGACGAAGGAGTCAGCGGTGGCACCAATACCGATGACCAAGCCCGCCATGCCGGAAAGATCAAGCGAGTAACCGATCCACCGGCCCAGCAGAACCAGTGCGCCATAAAGCAGAACGCAGGTAGCGATGAGGACCAACAGAGCCACCGAAGACAGGGCACGGAAGTAGTAGATGGAATACAGCGAAACCAGGATGAGGCCCACGATGCCCGCGATGAGCGCTGCCTCAAGAGCTGCCTTGCCCAGCGATGGCGGAACGGTTTCTACCGTGCCCCCCGGCTCGCCGTTAGCGCCGGTAAAGGACAGTGGGAGCGCACCATAACGCAGGTTATTGGCCAAGTTCTGGGCCTCCTCCTGCGTGAAGTCACCGGTGATGGAAGTGGCAGAACCAACCGGGGTCGGGCCTTGGATTACCGGCGCGGAAATTACGGCGGAGTCGAGGGTGATAGCCACCTGCTTCTGGAGGTACTCCTGGGTCAGGGTAGCCCAGGTTTGCGAACCATTGGGGCCATCGCCGGTCTTGAAGGCGAAGTTAATCTCCATCTGACCAGTCTGGGAATTGAGCCCGCCTTGAATCGGGGCGTTGTTATCAATCTCGTTACCGGTCAGGCGAGTTCCGTTCGGATCTTCAATGCCGTCCAGCAGCGGAGCCGGGTTAAGAATATAGGGCTGCTGATTCGAGTAATCACAAGCCACCAAGGGCTTTGCAGGGTCGTCGGTACCTGCCAGCGGATCGGATTCCGCATCACAGGTCATCAGTCCCAAGGCTGCGGTCTGCACGGTGGGGTCTTCGGACTGGCGGTCCTTGAGCAGAACCTCAGTAACCTTGTCGCGGCGCTCAGTTTCCTCAAGGGAGTTCGCTGGGTCCGGAAGCGGCTTTTCGCTCACAGTCGGAGCCGGTGACTTGTCATCCTTCTCCTCGTCCTTCTGATCGCCGCCCTGGGCGGCGTCGGCACTCTGGTTGAGTGCCTCATGGATGGAGGCCAGCGACTGATCAGCATGCTCCGGAGTTACCACCCCGTACTTAACCCACCGGTTAGCCATATCCGTCATGGTCTTCTCAAGCTTGCCCATGTCTGGCATCGGCTGCTCGCCCACTGGGCGGAACAACAGCTGGGAGGTTTGGCCCACGGCCTGCGCCTGGGAGGCATCTTCACCGGGGACGGTAATGACCAAGCTGGAGCCACTGATGACGACCTCAGAACCGGACACGCCCATGCCATTCACGCGCTGCTCGAGGATGGTGCGCGCCTGCTGCAGCTGTTCCTGGGTGGGGTCTTCGCCCTGCGGCACCAGGGTTACGCGGGTTCCGCCCTGCAGGTCAATGCCGAGCTTGGGTGTTGGTGACTTATCACCGGTCAAAAATATCAGCGCATAAACCACGATGACAATGAGCGCGAAAAACGCCATCGCACGCTTGGGCCATTGCCGTTGACGGCTGCTAACGCCACCACGTTTCGAAGCGGACACAAAGATCTCCTGTGTTGTGAGGAACAGGGCTAAAAATCATAGGTCATGGCAGCAACCGCCGCGCACGCACTGGGCGCCGCGGTGCCTCCATGACTAAAGCACAGTCCACCATGGTACGTCATGGACTGTTGTTTTCCTTAACAGACTTAAGGTACGCGCCCGCACTGTGACGAGCGCAACGCAATCTTAGAGTTTCGGGAAGCGCTCGTCGTTCTCGTCCTCCGTCTCCACTGGCGCATCAGTGTTTGCGCCGGCTGCGTCAGCGGAGCGAACGATGGCCATCGTGTCGAAAGTCATCACCGTGCCGTCCTTCACCTGCAGATCAACCTGCTCGCCGCGGGTTTCGACGACGGTGCCGTGGAGGCCGCCGGCAGTAATCACTTCCTGCCCCGCCTGCAGCGAGGATTGGAGCTTTTGCATCTGCGCCTGGCGCTTGCGCTGCGCTCGCATCGACATGAAGCTCGGCAAGATGACGAGGATGGCGAGAACAAGGAGAAGAAGAAGTTGAGTTCCGTTCATAAAAGGCCAGTGTGCCAGACCGCCCTACCTCCGGGCCAATTAAAAAAGGGTCCCGCCAACCGCTCCCTCGGGCGCCTCCAGTCCTAGGTGTTGCCATGCGGCGGCTGTTGCCACACGGCCGCGGCCGGTTCGTGAGATCATGCCGGCACGCACGAGATAGGGCTCACAGACCTCCTCCACCGTCGATGGTTCCTCGCCCACCGCGATGGCTAGGGTATTCACTCCTACGGGGCCACCGCCGTGGCCTTTGATCAAAGCCCCGAGCACCGCGCGGTCAAGACGGTCCAATCCGCGCTCATCGACGTCGAAGACCCGCAGCGCTGCCTGGGCAGCTGCAACATTAATATGTCCATCCCCGTTGACTTCGGCATAGTCTCGGACTCGGCGCAAAAGCCGGTTGGCAATACGCGGAGTTCCACGCGAGCGGGATCCAATCTCTACCGCGGCATCCTGATCGATGTCCACCTCCAGAATCCGCGCTGCACGGCTAATTACCCGGGTGAGATCCTCAGTATCGTAATACTCCATCTGCGCGGTGAAACCGAAGCGATCACGCAACGGACCAGTCAGCATGCCCGCACGAGTTGTCGCTCCTACCAGTGTAAAAGGCGGGATTTCCAGCGGGATGGACGTCGCTCCTGGGCCTTTGCCCACGATGACATCGATGCGGAAATCCTCCATTGCCATGTAGAGCATTTCCTCAGCTGGGCGGGCGATGCGGTGAATTTCATCGATGAAGAGCACATCCCCCTCCATCAGATTCGACAACATCGCCGCTAGATCCCCGGCCCTCTCCAGCGCTGGGCCCGAGGTCATACGCAAGGAGCTTCCCAGCTCTTGGGCGATGATCATCGCCATGGTGGTCTTGCCCAGCCCAGGCGGGCCGGAGAGCAATACGTGGTCCGGGGTGACACCACGGTTTTTCGCGCCATTGAGCACGAGCGATAGCTGCTCGCGCACCTTGGGTTGGCCAATGAATTCATCGAGGGACTTCGGGCGCAGCGAGCGCTCAATATCGTGCTCGCCCTGTTGCTCTGTGGCGTCCACATCCTGGTTACGCTGCGGGGGCGAGCTTAAATCCATCCCCTCCGGAAGCTTAAATTCAGTGCGTTCTACGTCTGACATGTCACCCACTCTCCCCTACTTCTTGGCGCCAAGCTGGCTCAGCGCTGCGCGCAGCACCACCGGCGTCGCCGCATCGGGTTGCTCTGCCGCCACGGATTCCACCACGGGGCGGGCCATTTTATCAGTAAAGCCCAACCCAATAAGAGCCTCAACGACATCCTCAACCACCGGCCCGGCGGCAGCCGGGGCAGCAGCCGAGAGATCCGCGCCTTCTGCCGGGGCGAAAGCCTTGACCTTATCTTTGAGCTCCAGAATCAACCGCTGTGCAACGCGTTTGCCCACTCCCGGGATTTTCTGCAAGCGTGCGGCCTCCTCCCCCGCAATCGCCTGTGCCAAATCGCCCGCGCTCATCACGGACAGAGCAGCTAGAGCCAGTTTTGGCCCCAGCCCAGAAACCGTTTGGAGGACGTGGAACATATCGCGGTCATCCTGACTGGTGAAGCCGTACAGCGTCATCGAGTCTTCCTTTACCACGAGCGTGGTCATGATCCGCGCTTCCTCGCCACGCTGTAGGGTTCCCAGCATGGCCGGGGTGGCCAGGACCTTATAGCCCACGCCAGCGCATTCCAGCACGGCATGATCAAGCTGGATGTCTAGGACGGTTCCGCGCAAAGATGCAATCATTAATAGGGTTCCTTGGTGTGAGTGGTTGTGCCAGTTAGCTTAGGAGGTCGTCTTCGCCGCCCGGGAGACGGATGCGGTACGCGGCGAGGTGCCGCGTACTCCGCTCGTTCGTGCCCCGGCCCCGACGCCAGCGCTCGCATCACCGCCGGTCATCCATGCCAGGGCTGGCGCACGCCAGCAGTGACACACGGCTAGGGCTAGGGCATCCGCAGCGTCGGCCGGCTTAGGCGCCTCACTGAGCCCCAAGATTCGAGTAATCATGGCAGTCATCTGCTTCTTATCAGCACGTCCATTGCCTGAAATTGCCTTCTTGACTTCGGAAGGGGTGTACATGTGCACCGGAATATCCCGCTCTGCTGCGGCAAGGACCAATACCCCAACCGCGTGCGCGGTCTGCATCACGGTTGAGACTTGACCGCGTTCGAATACGCGCTCGAGGGCCACAACATCCGGCTTATAGTCATCCATCCATTCCCGGACTGCCACCGATAGTCGCTTCAGGCGCTCCCCTAAGTCCTTGTCGCTGGGGGTGCGGACGACCCCTACGGCGATGGGAATGACCCCACGCCCACGACCGGCTTGGACAACTGACAGACCGCAACGCGTCAGACCGGGATCAATGCCCATGACGCGCAACCCCTCCAAGTTCACGGCCGCCTCCTCGCCCTTGTTGCACGCGCCCTTGTGAAGCGCTTGTTTATCTAGGAACAGTGTACACACATGTGTTCTAGTCTAGGCAGTCCCCCAAGCCGCTTACTCGCCTCTCCTACTGCGCGGCGTAGAGTGGCGCGCATGTCTCAACATCCTAATGACTATTCAGAGTTTATCCGTTCCCGCCATTCACCGCGCGCATTCCTTCCGGAGCCGCTCCCCGCTGATGTCATAAAGCAGGTGCTTATCGACGCCCGATCCGCCCCCTCCAATTCCAATACCCAACCATGGAATGTGCACCTCGTCGGCGGTACGGCACTGCAAGAACTAAGCGCTGCTCTCATATCCGAATTCGATAAGAACGGCATCAACCCAGACTTCACGATTGATTACGGTCAAGGCGTTCACCCGCAGCGCTCTCAGCAACTGGCAGCCAAAATGTATGGGCTCCTCGGCATTGCGCGTGAAGATAAAGAAGCCCGCACGGAATTTATCCGTGAAAACCTTCGCTTCTTCGGTGCCCCGCACACCGCGCTGCTTTTCATTCCCCCGATGGGTGACCGCATCCGTGCCGCTTTTGACCAAGGCACCTATGCGGAGAATTTTTTGCTCTCGCTCCAGGCGCACGGCTATCACGGCGTCCCGCAGGGCATGATTTCGCTGCTCGCCCCAACCGTCCGTGAGTTCCTGGGCGTGGACGAGGATTACAAACTCGTCACCGCCCTAACTTTCGGCGTAGCAGACCAGTCCAGCCCCGTGTTCAAGACTGCCCCGGGCCGCGCACCATTGTCAGAGACGGTGACTGCTCATGGCATGGAAGGCCTCGAGCTCGACTAGCCTTCTTAGTCCTCGTCCAGCTCGGCGAGGACCTCTTCGCTTAAGTCCATGTTGGTATAAACGTTCTGGACATCATCCGAATCCTCGAGAGCATCGATGAGGCGGAAGATCTTGCGGGCATCATCTGCCTGCAGCGGCACCTCAACGGAAGCACGGAAGTCGGTATCGGTGTCATCGACCTCGATATCGGCAGCAACGAGCGCCTCGCGCACGGCAGGAACATCGCCCGGTGCGCAGGTGATCTCGAACTTCTCGCCGTTGTCATTGACCTCTTCGGCGCCGGCCTCGAGGACGGCGAGAAGGATGTCATCTTCACTGAGTTCGCCCTTCTCCACCATAACCAGACCGGTGCGGGAGAACATATATGCCACGGAACCGGACTCGCCGAGGTTGCCGCCATTCTTAGACATCGCAGTGCGGACGTCCGTCGCCGCACGGTTACGGTTATCCGTCAGGCACTCGATGAGCATGGCCACGCCGTTCGGGCCATAGCCCTCGTACATCACGGTTTCCCAATCGGCACCGCCCGCCTCTTCGCCGGAACCGCGCTTGCGGGCGCGCTCAATGTTGTCGTTGGGAACGGAGGCTTTCTTAGCCTTCTTGATCATGTCATCGAGGGTGGGGTTGGCTGCAGGGTCACCGCCGCCGGTGCGTGCTGCCACCTCGATATTCTTGATCAGCTTGGCAAATTCCTTGCCACGCTTGGCATCGTTCGCCGCCTTCTTGTGCTTCGTTGTTGCCCATTTAGAGTGGCCTGCCATGTCATCCCTTTCGATGTGGCTTAAAAGACTTGTGTGGAAACTGTTGTAATTATACGGCCTCAACGAGCCTCCACCTGCACAGGGGCTGCATCCCGCCTGCATCCACAGCAGAACCCACTGGAGAAAAGTGTTTTAGGCGTTAGAGATTTTGCCAATTGCCATTGGCACTGGAGACTTCGCTGTCGGGATGCAGGGTGCGTGTCAGCCCCTCCTGCACCGCCACGGCCAGTAGCTCGCCGCGCTGATTGAAAATCTTTCCTTGGGCAAGCCCCGTACCAGTTTGTGCCGAGGGACTGGACTGTGAATACAGCATCCACTCATCAACCCGCACTGGTCGCAAGAACCATAGCGAATGGTCCAAACTTGCTAGCTGAATCTTTTCGCCTTGGTGCGGCAGAAGCGCCGTGCGAATCAGCGTCATGTCAGACATATACAACAACGCTGCCTGATGGAGGGACTGCTCGGGGGTGGTAGCAAGCAGTTCACCGGTATTGCGGAACCAGATATTCCTAAACCCGGCCCCGGTGGTTTCGGCGGCAACAGCATCACGGTCTGCGTCCGGAACAAGCCGCACATCCCAGTCTTCCCACTCTTTCAAAATGATGCGGGTGGAATAAGGCGAGCCCTTAATGCTCTCCGGTGTCGGCACCTGCGGCATCGCAGCCTGGTGTTCAGGGCCACTGTCCCCAGACACGTGGAAACCAGCGCTGAGCATAAAGATCAAACGATCCTCTTGAAAGACACGCACATGGCGGTGCACAAATGAGCGCCCATCCCTAACCCGCTCGACTTGGATGGTGGTGGGTGCGCTCGAATCGCCCGGCCCCACGAAGTAACAGTGCAGGGAGTGCGCTAACTTGCCCTCTACCGTCAGCTGCGCTGCCCTCAGCGCTTGCGCCATAATTTGTCCGCCGAAGGTGCGCTTAATCCGCGATGGAACCACAGGGGCGCGGAACTCATCTGTGCCGATCCGCTCAATATCGACCGCCTGGGCCACCGATGCCATGCCCTACTCCCTTCCTTTAGCGTTGTGGCCTACGCCGTGTTATGGCGCCCGCCACACCAACCTCGACCATCCTACTCACATGCTGATCCACGCCCAGAGGTTGCGTACTATATTCCGCATGACTTCCACCACCCCGCACAGCGTGCACCGCGTGGCCGCTTACCTGGAAATGTTCACGTGGGCCCTACTGATCTTCTCGATGATCCTCAAATACTCCGGCGCCACCGAGGCACTCACCCCCATTGCGGGAGGTATCCACGGCTTCGGTTTTCTCTGCTTCTTGCTTATGACGGCGCTGGTATGGATCAACAACCGATGGTCACTCGGCGTGGGGATTCTAGGCTTGGTAGTCACCGTGATTCCCTTCGCGGCCTTGCCTTTTGCAGTGTGGGTTTCGCGGCGCGGACTCGTCGCCGGCCCATGGCGGTTTAGCGATGACGCTCAGCCACGGGGATTCTTCGACAAGATCCTGGCACAGGCCATCCGCCACCCAGTACGCACCGCAATCATCGCGCTGTTCGTTGTAGCTGTAGTCTTTAGCGTTCTGCTCATGTTGGGTCCGCCCGTCGATGTCGAGTCCACCATTGAAAACAATCGCTAAGGCTCCCAGCATCTGGCTTGGGTGGGTGCTGGCACGCCTTTTCCTTATCTACCTACTCCTCAACGAGAAGGGTCCGCTCGGGGACGTTCGGTATTACCTCGAGGGCGTCTACGGCACTAACCCCAGCGACATGACGGAATATCCCCAAGTCGGCACCTGGCCCAGCGTTCTGCTTGCGTGGCTTACTGGCTACGACTTTGAGCGCTATGCCGTCGGCTTTACCGCAATGGTGCTGCTTGCCGACGCCACCTTCCTCGCCCTTCTCCTGCGCCATCACCGGACCACCCCAGGGGCGTATAGCGCTGGGTGGTTCTGGGTGTTCTTCGGCACCGCGGCGGGCCACGTATTCGCATGGCGACTCGATCTTTATCCTGCCTTGCTTGTCGCTGGCGCGGGCGCGCTTCTGGCTACCCGCCCGAGACTTGCCTCGGTTTTGTTGGCTTGGGCCACCGCCGCGAAACTGTGGCCGGGGGTCCTCGCTGCTGGGCTTGTCGGGCGAGCAACCTCTCGCGATACCTGGCAGCGACTAGCCGTGTTCTTTGGAAGTCTCGTTGCCCTGTGCCTCGGCGTGGCTGCAATGACCAGCGTGGATCGAGTTCTCTCCCCATTGACCTATCAAGGAGAACGCGGCCTCCAGATTGAGTCTCTAGCCGCCACCTGGTTCGTCTACCAAGCTCATCACCAGCCTGATGTGTGGACGATGGGATACGCGGCCTCGAAAAGCTTTGAGATCACCGGCCCCGGCGTCGACACAGCGATTGCGTTGAGCAGCATCGCCATGGGAGCGGCCCTCGCGTGGATCGTGGGAGTGGCACTCGTGCACTTTCTGCGCGGGAATTGGAGCCCGCACTCTTCCCTCGTCTTCTTCATCGCGGCGATCCTCCTTCTCATCGCGACAAATAAGGTCTTCTCCCCGCAATACATCGTGTGGCTTGGGCCGATACTAGCGGTGGCGCTTCGCTCCCCTACTCCCACGGCGGCCACCACCCCACGGAAGGTGGCCGCTGACATTAAAGGGGTACGCGCCATCATGGCGGTGCTCGCTGTAGGAACGGCGGCCTTGGGAACCGTCATCTACCCCTATGGGTATAACTACATCTGGTTCTTTGTGGGCGAAAACCCCAACCCGGTCTACGCGCTCCTGTTGCGCAATCTGCTCATCCTGGCAATGACCGCATGTGCCGTCTACTGGCACCTGCTTGAGTACCGTGTGGCAAGAGCGAATCAGGCGCGGGTGTGACAGGGCGGGTGAATCACACGTCGATCTGACTGAGCTCAAAGTACTCCGGCAATTTCGCGGTTCCTCCCAGACGCAGCAGCTTGACGGCTGGCCGCAGGCGCAGCGCGCGGGTATCGCTGACTGCCTCGTTGTAGAAGCGATGCGCTAGGTGGATGCGACCTTCGGCGTCGGCAAGCACGGGCGGGCGTGACTCAAAGCGCTGCGCAATAGCCGCCGAAAGCTCCCGTTCCCGGGCGGCTCGTTCATCGAAATGCCCTTGCACAAGCTCCGTTGACTCTGCGCGCGCCGCGATAGCCTCAAGCTCAGGAGCCAAGGCACTTATCACTGCTGCGCGGCGATCCAGAGTGGCTTCGAGCTGTGCCAAGGCTGCGTCCGTGCGAATGTGGAGCGAGTTGAGCCGCTGCGCCGTGTACAGCGCCCACATACCTAGTACGAGGAGCACAGCGAGGATGATAACTATCTCGATAGCCATTTATGACACCCGGACCTTTGTGCCATCCGCCACGGTCTCGTATACCTGCATGACGGCTGCGGCCACATGATCCCAGTCGTATTCGCGGGCACGCTCCACCCCCGCCCTAATCAAGGCCTGCCGCTTGTCCGCATTGATCACTAAATCCTGCAACACCCGCGCTAAGTCCGTCGCATCACCGTTCTTAAATAAGGCGCCTGCGGGTTTCTCCGAGTCTGCGTTGCACACCGCGGCGAAGGCCTCCAGATCTGAAGCCACCACTGCGCATCCAGCGGCCATTGCCTCAACAAGAACAATGCCGAAGCTCTCGCCGCCTGTATTGGGAGCCACATAAATATCAGCGCGCCCCAAAATAGCCGCCTTCTCGGCATCACTGACACGCCCCACGAAGTCAACCCCCGGAACGCGTCGCGGGTGTCCCCCGCCCATAACCGTCACCCGGACCGGCTGCGGGAGTAGCGTGAGAGCCTCAAGAAGAATGTCCAAGCCTTTTCGCGGCTCATCGAGCCGGCCCAAGAACACAATCTCAATCTCTGAATCATTCTCTTTATGCTCGGCGCGGGCACGCTCGCGCGCATAGACAGAGGTGTCGACCCCATTAGGGATGAGCACAGGGTCCCCTCCCAACTGCTCAACCTGCCAGCGCCGAGCCATCTCTGAAACCGCAATACCTCCCCGAACCTTTTCCAGATACGGACGGAGGAAAGGCTTAGCCAGGGTCAATGCCAGAGAGCTCGAGGCCGAAGCATGGTACGTCGCTACGATGGGCCCGCGCACCACTGCCAGAGCAGCCATGGAATAACTTGGGGAGTTGGGTTCATGGATATGGAGGATGTCGAAATCTCCCTCGCGGATGAAACGCTTAATATTGCGGCGCACGTGCGGGCCAATAGAGAGACGAGCCACGGATCCGTTATAGGTAATCGGCACCGCCCAGCCACCCTTGCGAACAAAGCTGGGAACCTGCGTGCTCGCCGCTGCGGGCCCGAGTACTTCCACGTGGTGTCCTTGCTCAATGAAGACAGTCGCCAAGTCAAGGATATGAGCCTGAACTCCACCGGGTTCGTCGAAGGAATAAGGGCAGATGATGCCTATGCGCATGATCTGTGTTCTGCCTTTCTACTTCTTCTGGCGAGCGGCTCGCCGCCGCTCCACATCGGCGTTCCAATGCGGCTGCAACATGTGCCAGTCTTCTGGATGTGCCCTGATGTTCTCCGCAAAGCCATCCGCAAGGCGCTGGCACGTCTCCTGCAGGTCAGTGACCTCCACCTCGGGGCTGACCGATAGCCCCCAATCCTTACCGTCAAACCACGAGTGCACGACATGGAGTGCAGCTCCTGTCTCGATGGCCAGCTGGGCGGGGCCGGCGGCAACGTTAGCCTCTTCGCCCATGAAGTCTACCGTCACACCGGTGCGCGTGAGGTCCCGCTCAGACAACAAACACACCACCCCACCGCGTTCCAGAGTGTCCTTCAGACGCGGGTAAGGAGAAGAACTGCCACCGGTCAGTGGCAGGACAGTAAAGCCAAGGCTCTCGCGGTAGTCCACGAAGGCGTCAAAAAGCACCTCTGGCTTCAAGCGCTCAGCCACCGTAGTGAAGCCGCCATAGTGCCCCACGCAGAAGACACCCGCCATGTCCCAATTACCGGAGTGCGGAAGCGCAAAAATCACCCCGCGCCCGGAAGCCACGGAGGCATCAGCATGTTCCTTGCCTCGCAGACCTGCCAATAGATGCCTCTGCAGATCCGGAACCGAATGGATAGCAGGCAGACGGAAAGCCTCGAGCCAGTAGCGCATATAGGAGCGCATCGAATCCCGCACCAACTCCCGCGTGACGTTTTCCGCCCCCACGACCCGGCTCAGGTTCTGGCGCAGCTGTTCCATGCCTTGGCCGTTGTCACTTGCCAGATCCGCGCCGCGTTCGAACAGCCAGGCTGCCAGCGGCTGGGGAAGGAAGCGCACAACCTTCCAGCACGCGATGTATGCGGCGGCGGTCAGCCGGTCACGGTCCAGTAGAGCCACGGTTCGGGAGCCTTTCTGTGTGGGCTGAGGGCGCGGTACCTTCCGGTAGAAGAGGGTGTCGGACTAAATGTGCTTCAGTTCCTTCTTGAAACGCGCCTTGGTGTCCTGACGCGCTGCTTGGCGCATGCGCTGGTAAATGGTGAAGACAGAGCCCACGGCCAGCAGCCACAGGGCAACCTCGAGTGCATAAGGCACGCCCAAGCCTTCCAGCCCCACGCCGCCGAGGCCCAAGATGAGGCGCTCGGGGCGTTCGACGAGTCCGCCGACCATCTTAAAACCGGAGGCTTCGCCGCGCGCCTTGACATAAGAAATGACCTGGGAGCTCACGAGCACCACCATGCAGGCGGCGAAGTTGAGAGGGTGGGCGTTATCGACGTACACCATCCAATAGGCGATCGCTGCGAACAAAGCACCGTCAGTGATGCGATCGCAGGAGGCGTCGAGAGTCGCGCCGAAGTTGGATCCGCCGGTGGTCAGGCGCGCCATGGTGCCGTCGAGCATGTCGAAGGCAGCAAAGAGTCCCGACAGCAGCGCCGCCGCAAAGAGGTGATCAAGCGGGATCAGGATAACCGAAATAGCAATGGTGACGATTGTGCCCACGACGGTGACGACATTGGGTGTGAGCCCCATCTTCAGGAAGAGTTTGGCCACTGGGACCACAACCACGGCGGCGGGTTTGCGCCCATGAACACTAAGCATGCGCTTCTCCTGAAATGATTCCCTCGGCGGCGAGCTCCGCCCACCCCTGCGCCAACAGGGACCGGGTGTCTTTGAGGAGCTGCGGCAGCACTTTGACGCCGTCCACAATAGTCATGAAATTTGAGTCCCCGCTCCAGCGCGGAACGATGTGCATGTGCAGGTGCTGCCCCACCGAGCCGCCCGAGGCGCGCCCCAAGTTAAAGCCAGCGTTGACGGCATCGGGGCCGGAGACCTTCTTTAGGACGCGGATGGCGGCTTGGGCAAACTGAAAAAGCTCGCGAGATTCTTCCTCGGTGAGGTTTTCCAGCTCTGATTCCTGACGGTATGGGATCACCATCATGTGCCCGGCGTTATAGGGGTAGAGGTTGAGAACACAGTAGACAAACTCGCCACGCGCAACGATGAGCCCGTCCTCGTCCGACATCTGTGGAATCTCCACGAACGGATTATGGGCTTCCTTGGGCACGTCGCCGGCGCCGCCCTCACGCTTGATGTAGCTCATGCGGTACGGCGCCCACAGGCGCTCTAAGCGGTCGGGGGTTCCCAGGCCGGTATCGACGTACTCTCCCACTCTGTGTGTTCTCCTTTTCTAACCTCTACCTAGATGCATCCGCCTAGACGCGTTCAGCGATAGTGTCCTTAGTCGGTTGTTCGTTGTTGCGCTCACGAACCCATGCTTCAATCACGTTGATTGCTGTCTCTACGGGCACACCGTTGACCTGGGTGCCGTCGAGGAAGCGGAAGGACACCGCGTTGGCATCCACGTCACGCTCACCGGCCAACAGCATGAATGGAACCTTGCCCGTGGTGTGGTTGCGGATCTTCTTCTGCATGCGGTCATCAGAGGTATCCACGTCAGCGCGCAGGCCGCGTGCGCGCAGCTGTGCACAGACTTCCTCGAGGTGCGGGGCGAAGGTATCGGCGACCGGGATGCCCACCACCTGGTGAGGTGCCAGCCACGCCGGGAATGCACCCGCGTAGTGCTCCAGTAGCACGCCGAAGAAACGCTCGATGGAACCGAAAAGTGCGCGGTGAATCATGATCGGGCGCTGCTTGGAACCATCCGACGCCGTGTACTCCAGTTCAAAGCGCTCCGGCAGGTTGAAGTCCAGCTGCACAGTGGACATCTGCCAGGTACGGCCGATGGCATCGCGCGCCTGAACGGAAATCTTCGGGCCGTAGAAGGCCGCGCCTGCTGGGTCCGGGACCAGCTCGAGGCCGGACTTCTCCGCCACCGACTGCAAGATAGCCGTCGAGCGCTCCCAAATCTCATCCGAGCCAACGTACTTGTTGGGGTCCTTGGTGGATAGCTCCAGGTAAAAGTCATCCAGACCGTAGTCCTTGAGCAAGGAAATGATGAACTCCAGAACCTTGGTCAGCTCGTCTTCGAGCTGCTCCGGGGTGCAGTAAATGTGCGAATCATCCTGGGTAAAGCCGCGGGCGCGGGTCAGGCCGTGGATAACGCCCGACTTCTCGTAGCGGTAGACCGTGCCGAACTCGAAGAGGCGCAGCGGCAACTCACGGTAGGAACGACCACGAGAAGCGAAGATGAGGTTGTGCATCGGGCAGTTCATCGGCTTGGCATAGTAATCCTGAGGCTGCTTAGTGCAGTTGCCGTCCTCATCCCACTCACCGTCGAGCTGCATCGGCGGAAACATGCCATCCGCGTAGAAGTCGAGGTGGCCGGACTTCTTGAACAGGTCTCCCTTGGTCAGGTGCGGGGTGGACACGAAGGAGTAGCCGTCCGCGATGTGGCGACGGCGGGAGTGCTCCTCCATCTCCATGCGCACGGTGGCGCCATTCGGGTGGAAGACGGGGAAGCCGGAACCAATCTCATCCGGGAAGGAGAACAGGTCCAGCTCAGCACCCAGGCGGCGGTGATCACGCTTTTCGGCCTCTTCGACCATGGTCTTGTAGGACTCCAGGGCCTCCTTGGATTCGAAGGCGGTGCCATAAATGCGCTGCAGGCCAGCCTTGGACTGGTCGCCGCGCCAGTAGGCAGCAGAGGATCGCGTCAGGGTGAAAGCCGGGATGTACTTGGTGGTCGGCACGTGCGGGCCGCGGCAAAGGTCAAACCACTCCACCTCGCCGGTGCGGGGGTTTACGTTGTCATAGTGGGTCAGATCTCCGGCGCCCACCTCGGCGGCCTCATCGGAATCTGGATCCACGTTGCCCTTGTCCTGGACCAGCTCCAGCTTGAAGGGCTCGTTGGCCAATGCCGCTTCAGCTTCTTCGGTGGTGGCGTAGACGTGGCGCTCGAAGCGCTGGCCGCCCTTGATGATCTTCTTCATACGCTTCTCAATGGCCTTGAGGTCCTCCGGGGTGAAGGGCTCAGCGGTCTGGAAGTCGAAGTAGAAGCCATTCTCGATGGCCGGGCCAATGCCCAGCTTAGTGCCGGGGAATTCCGCCTGCACTGCCTGGGCCATGACGTGTCCGCAGGAGTGGCGGATAACGGCGCGGCCGTCTTCCTCGCAGGCAGCAACCGGGGTGAACTCGGCGTCCGTGTCCGGGGTGTGGGAAAGGTCGTAGAGGGTTCCATCGGCGCCGCGGACGACGACGACAGCTTCCGGGCCCTTGTTGGGCAGCTCATGCTCGCGCATCGCTGCTCCCACGGCAATACCGGCGGGGACCGTGATTGGTTCGTAGTTCACCGGGACTGCTGGAATCATTTCCGCCATGACTTGGTGCGCTCCTTTGCGCTCACGCGCCGCTCGACATACCTGGCCGAGCAGCACTCAACGAGAAAGTTACAGCGGCTTAGTCTACCCCTCTTAACTGCGTATGAGCGATTCGCCCCAGAAGGTTTCGCCTTCAGTTCCGGCCGGCATGTAATACACGGCCGAACCAATGTGGCGAATCCACTCATTGAGGCGATCCGCTTCATCAAGGCGCGCTTGAATAGGCTCGAACTGCGTCGTCGGGTCCTTCTGGTAGCAGATGAAGATCAATCCCGCGTTGCTAAGTTCACCGCGCTGGGTGGTCTCCGGAGTCGGCGGCAGGTTGTAGTTATACGGGCGACGCAAAAGCTTTTGTTCTGGATGCTCTGCCGGCGGATGCGCTCTGGCGACATGCGAGTTTTCATCAATGGCTTTGAGCCCAAACTCGTTGCGGGCATCCAGATCCACCGGGTCGAACTCGTCCTTAGCGCCTAGAGGAGCTCCGGTATCGAGCGTGCGCCCAGTCGAGTTCTCACGTGCCGCGCGATCAAGCTGCTCCCATGTGTCCAGGTTCATGTGAATGCGGCGTACCACCATGGCGCTGCCGCCGGCGAAGGGGCCGTCTTCGATCCACACCTGTTCGTTGAAGTCTTCATCGCTTCGGGGATTGACCGTTCCGTCCTTTTGCCCAAAGAGGTTGCGCGGAGTCATACCCTTCGGTGCGGAGCCATAGGCATGGCTGAATCCCTGTTGGATCCACGCAACATCGGCGTAATCTTTGCCCGCGCGGGTCATATGCCGCAATACGAAGGCGGCAGTGAAAGGGTCATCGCTGCAGATCTGCAGGACGATATCTGTCTGGCCCCATTCCGGGCGGAGGTCATCATGGTCAAAAGCCTGGATATCGCGCAGCCAGCTGGGCTTGGCGACGTCCACCGTGTCGAAGAATCCCTCTCCCCAACCGCACGTGACGGTGAGGTTTGCTGGGGTGGTAGACAATTCGGGTTCGAGGCTGCCCAACGGGTTCTCACCGGTGCACAGACGGCGGGCGTCTTCTGTCCACAGGCGCATGAGCGCGGCCGCGCCGCGTGCGGTGGTCCCCTTTTTCAGATTAAAGCCCACCAGTTCCACGTGCGCTTGGACCGGAGTTTGGATGCCCGCTTGGTGCTTTCCGTCGAAGGCGACGATATCGCCGCCCATGGTCTCCTCGCGGCTGTCCGGACCGGTGCTTCCGGCGTCCCCAGCCTGTGCTGCGCGGGAGGCATCCGCAGATGCCTGTCCAGGTTCATCCCCTTTCGCACAGCTTGCAAGCGCTACCGCGCTTGCCGCCACAGCACTTCCGGCGAGTAATCCACGCCGGCTGACAGGTTCCGCGAACCCGCTCATCCTTGATTTCTCCCTATCTCGTGAGAACCGATTTCTTGCCTACTTTGGCCCAGAGCACGCTAGTTTCTAGTGCGCGTGCTCTTCCTTCTTCATGTCAGACATGTCTGCGGACTCCGAGTGGTCCATGTGCTCTGCATGGTCCATGGATCCGTGGTCCATATCGCCGTAGTCTTCGTCGCCGGCACCAATGGTGCGCACCGGGATATCGCCGAGCTCGACGGAGGAACCGTCGGCAAGCTCCAGCGTGAGGGTGGCAGTCTCACCGGCCATAACAGGCTCGGTCACGCCCATCAACATGAAGTGGAAACCGCCCGGCGCGAGCTCAATGGATTCGCCGGCAGGGATATCGAAGCCGCCCTCCTTCTCCTGCATGACGCCATCGACAACCTCATGGATCTCATAGTGCTTCGCCTTTACCGAAGAGCTGAAGCCAAGCACGTTGATATCCTTGTCCGTGTTGTTGTGGAGAGTGCCGAAGATAGCGGTCATATCGGAGTCCTCCTCCATGGCGCGCACAACAGCATCCTCGAACGTTACGCCAGACTCAGCGGAGGAAGAAGCCGAAGTACTGGTCTCTGCGTCCTTGTCCTTCTCCGCGCTGCTTGCAGCGCTCGACGGAGCCGCGGCGGAATCCTCTTCGCTCGGGGAGCAAGCCGCCAAGGTCAGGCTGCCTGCTGCGAGAGCCGCCACGGAGACACGGAGGAAAGAACGGGTATTCAGCATGGGACATGCCTTTCTGCAGTAACAGTAGTTAAGGAAAGTGCGGATTGACTCTCGTCTCATCAGCGGCTGGTGGTGTTTAGCCTTCTGAGCCTTCTCCACCAGCGCGGCGGGTCTTTGCTCCGAAGGCAAAGAGCGCTGCGCCGACAACGAGAACTGCCCCTACGCCAATGATCCATCTGGCCGCAGTGGGCAAGGAGCTCAGCGGATCCTGAGACTCCTGCGCCTCTTCGCCTTCCTTGGCACCATCGGCAGAAGCATCTGCAGCCTCATGTCCGCCGGCCCCAGAGCCCACGCTAAACGGCACGGAACCGAGCGTGGAGTGGCCATCGGAGGAGGTAATGCGGAAACCTACCTGGTATTCACCATCGCCAGGTTCGATGTCCTGAGGAACCTCAACGGTGAGATTGCGGCCATCAATGGTTGGGGTGGCGTCAAAGAGCACCTCGCCGCTTGACTTATCGCTCACAGCAAAAGTATTGAAGTCATCCCGGGGAATACCAGAGAACTCCAGCGTGATTTCACGCGGAAACTCTTCCAGCGGTGCGTCACCCACCACGTTTCCGCCAATGACTGAGTCATGTGCCACCGCTAGCGGCGCGGACAACCCAATCGCAAGGCCCGCGGCCCCAGCGGCAATTCCCGTAGTGACCTGACGCAGCTGCATTTCCCGGATTACTCCTTGATGGTCTGATGAAACTTTTGGTTGAAGGTTCCCTCATCCTATCGCCGGGAGGGATCCTCGAGCCAATCCTTACCCCGCACGGATTGTGCGGGGTTACCAAGTAGTCGTTGCACGCGGCGGAAAAGTTCCCAGTCCTCTCCAGCAGCAAGGTCGTGTTTCTTATAAGACTTCTAGTGGCTACGTCCGCGCAGAAGGATAACTACCAGGATGATTACGGCAAGTGCAATGATGCCCAGCGCAGCGGCTAAGAGATAGCCAAGAATGCCAAAGCCAAAGCCTTCATCCTCATCGGCGCTTGCTGCTTGGTCCACTTTTCCTTCGTCACCATCACTCTTCGGTGCCTCAGTCTGGTCCTTGACGGGTTCATAGATTGGGCCTTGGATTGGCTCCCCCAACACCTTGGACGTGAGGTAATATTTCATGGTGGCACGTTTGTCAGTGAAATTGCCTTCACTATCCGCTAGATTATTCCCCGTACCTGCATCTAGTGTCACCACGATGTAGTAGTCACCCTCCAACCAGTTCGCGTTGCCATAAGAGGGTGCAGAATCCGAGCTGAAGCGGTTAGTGAAAGCAATAGGGTTTGCTGCCGAGACCGATCCCTCGTCCCCCTCATCGGGCCAGATCAAAGACTCATGCTCTCCAGCTTTCTCACGAACTGGATTGAGGATAGACACATCGAGGCCTGAGTACTGGAGAGCCTTCTTATCCGAAGCCTCTCCAGCTCTAATTGCGGCAGCCAACTGCTGTCCTTCCTTCATGGGGACCTTGTAGACGTGCGCTTCGCCCTGAACAATGTCGGTTTCGATGGCCTGACCGCTGCGAAGCTCCGTGGCATTGTCAAACCAGTTTCCGGGAGCCATCTGTTCAGCATCGTTGGCGTTGGCATGGAGTTCGCCGTCCAGCTCGCTGCTAAGACCACTAACAAGCTCGTCAATGTTGGATACTGGGTCAACACGGTGAAGCAGAATCTCCACGTCGAAAGGTTCATCGGCCTTGTACTGGCCTGCGCGCATCGCCGTCAAGACCAAGTCGCCCTGGCAATTCTTGGAACCGATTTCGTAGGTATAAGCGCTAGCGTTTGCCAAGGCCTCAGATACAGTGCCGGTGTTCGCACTTTCCCAGTCAGCTGTGCAATCATCTGAGCCTTCGTCGCCACCATGCGTACCCGTTGGCGGTTCTGTACCATCGCCGAAAAATGTCTTCAAATACAGGTCGTTCGGTGTTCCCACTGCACCTTCAAGTGTCTTGTACATCGTCGCCACATAGCGCTCACCCGGCTTGACGGGGATCGACCATGACTCAGCATGGAAATCGGTGCGAGATTCCTCGCCGCCGTTCGGTGGGGCATCCAACTCCGCGCGGAAGATGAAGTCCTCACCAGACTCCCAGCGTGGAAGCTGCGTTGGTCGGCTGATGTCTTCGCTGCCTTCAATCTGTTCAACATCGGATTGATAGATGTCCGCGGCGCGCCCTGCTGCCTTCTTGATCATCGCTGCCAATGAGTCTGCATCATCGGCGTCGAGATACTCGCCGCCAGCGGCATCTGCAATACAGGAGAGCTCCTTTCGGGCCTCCTCATCGACGTTAAAACCAATGGTGTTGATGACCAGATCGACGCCCTGCTCGTGAAGCTCTTTGGCCACCTCACATACTGGCGGCGGCGCACAGGTATCGATTCCATCAGAGACAAGCACAATGGTGCCGTGCTGGCCACCCAATTCCTCGGCGGCCTTCTTCAGGGAATCACCAATCGGGGTGTAGCCCTTTGCATGGAGCGCATCGATCGGGCCAGTGAAAGAATCCCCTACATCCTCTTTGGGGCCACTGACCACGTGGATGTCTTGGCACCCTGCTTCCTGATTCTCTGGTGCTTCGTCGACCGTGCCGCCGTAAGTAACAAGCCCTAGTGGGATAGTCCCACCAAGCTCAGAGACGAACTTCTTCGTTGCGTCCTTCGCGGCGTCGAGGCGGGTCTGCCCGCCAGCGTCTTGCGCATTCATCGAGCCAGAAGAATCGAGAACAAGCATCGTTGCGCCGCTCTGGGAATCGGCCGCACCCCCATTGGAGGTTGCTTCGGAGCTCGGCTCGACGCTCGGCGTCACCCCGGTGGGATTCTGTGCAAAAGCTGGTATCGACGCCACGCTGAGAAACGCGATGAGTAGCGCTGCGAGAATAGCAAAGACCCCGCGTAACAGGCCCTGCGGGGAAGACGAAGGTGGAGAAAAGGCTTTCATGATGTCTACTTCCTTGAGACGACAAGACTGTGAGAAACATCATAAACAGCTGACCGGAAGTTCTCTCGCTGACGGGGAAGAGCCCCCTCACCCCCTTAATCCTTAACCCCCCTTAAAATCCGGGAGACAGAAAACTAAAAGTGCCCCTCCAATTTGGAGGGGCACTCGATGTGGAGCGGATGACGAGACTCGAACTCGCGACCCTCACCTTGGCAAGGTGATGCGCTACCAACTGCGCTACATCCGCGTGACGAGCTCTCGCTCGTCGTGGGCTCCTAGTGGAAACCCTGTGCGCGATACTGGGATTGAACCAGTGACCTCTTCCGTGTCAGGGAAGCGCTCTCCCGCTGAGCTAAACGCGCTCACGGCACCCAGAGTTGGGCGCCTGCTCTTGAGGTGGAAACGGGAATCGAACCCGTGTGCACGGTTTTGCAGACCGTTGCCTCACCACTCGGCCATTCCACCGTGGCGATACCGCCTCACACACTACATGTGCTGGAGCGGATGACGAGACTCGAACTCGCGACCCTCACCTTGGCAAGGTGATGCGCTACCAACTGCGCTACATCCGCATTCGAAACCAGGCCCGGTTTCTAGGACTAAGTCCTTGTGCGCGATACTGGGATTGAACCAGTGACCTCTTCCGTGTCAGGGAAGCGCTCTCCCACTGAGCTAATCGCGCCTATGCATTTATCAAGACTCTTACTTGAACCTAGCCAAGTGACCTTGACTTCAAGAAAGTCCTGGAGCGGATGACGAGACTCGAACTCGCGACCCTCACCTTGGCAAGGTGATGCGCTACCAACTGCGCTACATCCGCATTGCACGTTCCCGGCCGGTATGCCGTGGTGCGAGAAGAAACTTTATCGTGCGCCGCCCCAGTTTCCAAATCCGCAGCCCACGGCACTAATCCCCTGACTTCCAACAGGATTCAGATTACATCAGTGTGATTGAGACTGCAGTTACAACGGACACGGCAGGGATGGCGGTTGCAAGCCCCCTTATTAACTCCATCAAGGCTCTAGTGCCGACAAGCCACAAATTAAAACACGGTTGAGCTGGACGATTAGGGGTTTCCATATGCGCGGTGTACTTTAAAGCCTGCACCGAGGTTCTATAGCTCAGTGGGAGAGCGTTCCGTTCACACCGGAAAGGTCGCTGGTTCAATCCCAGCTAGGACCACCATTATTACTGCGAGTCAGCAACATGCAGTACTGGATAAAAGCCTCCACGTGGAGATGATGAGGATAATAAACCTGCATTCATCCTTTCTCGCGGGGGTGTTTTCTCGTTGCGCCTCATACTGACCACCGGAGCTAGACGCATACCTTAACGCGTTGGGGTCACGGCACGGTCGAACAAGCCTGCACAACATTGAACCTGCCCCCTGGCGCAGTTATCCAATTACTCCATAAAAGTTCACTAGCAACAAGTGCAGGAATAGGATGATTTTCGTGCAGTTGCCAAAGTTTGGCCCAGCCTGGGCAGGCGCCTTGATGGGAACCTCCATTGCGTCAACTTTGTCGGGTTTACATGGTTTAGACGTAGGCCAAATTGTCTTCGCTCTTATCGCAGCAATGCTGCTGGTGATTTTTACCGTGGGGACAAAGAATGAACCTCCTCGGCACCAGAACATGGCGGCGTGGGGGATGTACACGATGGGTCTGCTGGCGTGCGGCTCGGCGTGGACTGCGTTAACCGGAAACGTTGCCTTCCAGTTAGTAAGTTGGTGGATTGGCGCACCGCTTTCTGTCGTGGTGTGCCTGTGGCAGCTCTGGGGGTTATTCCAGCAGCCGCACCACTACGACAAGCCCGCTTTTCCTTGGGGGCTAGCGCTGGTTTCCCCTATGGTGGCGGCGACCTCCGCAGGCCAATTGGCTATCAACCATGGGCAGTTCTATCACTTTGCCGGCGAGCTGTGCTTCTTCCTCACCTTCATCACGGCAATTCCACTGTTCGCCTATTGTTACCGGTCTCTTGTACAACGCCGAGATAGGCCGCGGGGCGCAGCTGCAGGTACAGCGTGGATCCCGCTGGGCGTGGTTGGTCAATCAACGGCCGCCTCGACTTTGCTTTTTGACGCCCACCTCTACGGCATCATCATGTTCGCCATCGGAGCACCCTGCGTAGCATTCGCCATGTACTGCTTCTACCAAGCGGTATTCGCGTGGGCTCCCTACGGCCCCGGCTGGTGGGGTTCGACCTTCCCAGTCGGAACGCTGTGCCTAGGTTCATGGGATGAAGGCTGGCACCGGTTGTCCTTCGCTTTACTGGTGCTCTTGCTGCTCCACTGGGGAGCCTCCGCGCTGCGTTTCGGCACGTGGCGGCTCCAGAGCGCCTAAACTTCTGAAGCCCGGCCCAGCCCACAGCCCAGTCCAGCGCAGGGGCAGCCCAGCCCAGGCATAGTCACCCTTTGAGGTACCGTAGGGCGCCATGAGTGACACTGCGCTAATAGAACGCCTGCTGGGCCCAGACCAAGAAGGAATCCGCTTAATTGCGGTGAGTACGCTCCACGGCTCCGCCACCATCGATGGCACCTCCGAACCGATGGGCAACGACACCGACGCTGAACTCTTTGCCGCCCTACGCGAGTGGGCGGACGTTGCCGTCGTCGGCTCAGCCACGGTGGAAGCAGAAGATTATGGGCCGGCGTCAAATACCCGTCTCGCCGTCTTCAGCCACTCCCTCGATTTTTCCGGCTTCGAGGACTTCATTGCAACTGGCCCCCTCGTGCTTACCCCCGCAGAACGCGCATCTTCACTCGAGGCACGGCGCTTAGCCGACGCTGGTGCCGAAGTCGTTAGCACAGGTACCGGAACCATGAGCGAGGCTATTGCTGCCCTCCGCGCCCAGGGCGCGCGCCGCATCAGTTGTGAAGGTGGGCCATCCGTCTACTCCGCCTTTATCGCAGAAGGCCTCGTAGACAAGCTGTATTTGACGCTTGATCCGCACCTTTCCCCTTCCGTCGAAAAGCCAGTCGTTGACGGCGAGGCCACCTCCCCCGCGCTCAAGCTCGAGCTAGAGAACGTCACCGCCGTCGACAACACGGTGTTTCTGCGCTACCGGCGCACTCAGACCCCGTAAACTGTGCTGCCGTGACTTCTCCGGCTCCCTCACCCTCAGATTCCACATTCGCTGATTCCGCGCGACTGTGGACGGCCGCCGCGTGGCCCGCCGCCATTGTTTTGGTCTTTCATCGCGTGTTCGTGCTCGCTGTTAACGGCTCGGTGACTGATGATTTCGGCACCGTCTACCGCGCGATCCGGAACCTGTGGGTGGGCACCCCGGTCTATGAACAGAACTATTCTTTCGTCGAACCGCTCTACCTGTATAACCCAGGCGCCACGGTCCTCTTGTCCCCCTTGGGGCTCGTGTCCGAGGAACACGCGCGCCTCGCCTTCATTCTGGCCAACGCCGCCGCCATCATCGCTGCACTAGCCGTGTTGACCCGCTTCGTGGGCCACACCCTGCGGGGCCCACTGTGGCCGGTCAGCATCGCTGCTGCCTTCGCTACCGAATCAGTTATCAACACGTTGGTCTTTACCAACATCAACGGTTTATTGCTGCTCGCGATGGTGGCATTTTTGGTCTTGTTGGACAAGCACGGATGGGCCGCTGGCTTGTGCATCGGACTGGCAATTCTGGTCAAACCACAATTTGCCCCGCTGCTCTTCCTCGCCCTCGTCCGCAAGCGCTGGCTCACTGTAGGCTTGGGCGTAGCCGTACCTTTGGTAGTCAACCTTGCAGCCTGGCCGTTCGTCCCCGGCGTGGAGGGCTTCCGCGCCAACCTTGTGCCTTACCTGTCCACCACGCGCGATTATGCCAACGCCTCGTGGCCGGGCGTGCGCGCCTACTTCGATCTCCCCGGCATCATCTACTACCCCATCTGGTTGCTCTTCGCGGCTCTAGCGGCAGTGGCGATCCTCGGTCTGCTGCGCTGGCACGACAGTGAGCCCACCTTCTGGGCGCTGAGCACCAGTGGTGCCATCATGGTCGGCATCTTCTTCCTTTCCTCCCTGGGTCAGCAGTATTACTCCATGTGGCTTATCCCCATGCTGTTTACGGTGGTACTTGCGCGCTCGGTCTTCCACACGTGGGGAGCATGGTTGGCCGCATTTTTATTCTTGGCGCCGCTCGAGTGGACGTCGTCCAGCATGCCCACCGCCGCGCACTGGATGAGCGTCTTTATCGCTACCCTTGGGTGGGGACTGCTCATTGTGGTCACCGCCGCCTCGGTGGCCGGCTGGTGGGCTGCGGAGCGAGGCACTAGCCCCAAGCATCAAGCGAGCGATAAAATCCCTGCATGACTGATTACAAGCTCATTGCTGATGCTGAATGGCGCAAGCGCCTAAGTCCGGAGGAATACCACGTCCTGCGCGAGGCTGGCACCGAGGCACCGCACGTCGGTGAATACACCAACACCACCACCGAGGGTGTGTACTCCTGCCGTGCCTGCGGTGCCGAGCTCTTCCGCTCCACGGAAAAGTTCGAGTCGCACTGCGGCTGGCCGTCCTTCTTCTCCCCTTTGGCCGGCGACGCCATCATTGAGCGTGAAGACAATTCACTGGGCATGCGCCGCATCGAGGTGCTGTGCGCCAACTGCGAATCCCACCTTGGACACGTCTTCGAAGGCGAAGGCTACGATACGCCGACGGACCTGCGCTACTGCATTAATTCCATCTGCCTCGACCTAGAAGAAAAGCCGGTCGAGGACTAAACCCTCAACCGACTTCCGGTGCCTTTCGCTGCCGCTACCCCGAATTATCGCAGCTCTTAAGGCAGGATAGCGATGAGCTCAGCCACGTCCTTCACGCGGCGTCCGGTGTGGAAGGGAATTTCCTCACGCACGTGGTGGCGAGCCTCGGTGTAGCGCATCAGGTACATCAGGTCCACGATGCGGTGCAGCTCTGGGGCCTCAAAGGCCAGGATCCACTCATAGTCACCCAGCGCGAAGGCCGGCACGGTGTTTGCGCGCACATCCGGGTAATCACGGCCCTGCATGCCATGCTCCATGAGGATGCGGCGGCGCTTTTCTTCATCCATGGTGTACCAGTCGTAGGAACGCACGAAGGGATAGACAGAAATCCACTCGCCAGGTTCTTCGCCCATGATGAAGGACGGCAGGTGAGATTTGTTGAACTCCGCCGGGCGGTGCAAAGCATTTCCTACCCACGTCACCTCAGAAACCTGGCCCAGGACGGTCTCGCGGCGGAAATCCGCGAAAGCCTTCTGGATGTCGGCGAATTCTTCCGCGTGCCACCAAATCATGTAATCAGCGCTCTCGCGCATTCCGGACAGGTCATAGATACCGCGAACGGTAACCACGCCTGCCTCCTCGAGCTCAGAGAAGAACTTCTGCGCCTGCGCCACGATCTCCTCGCGCTCCGTGCCCAACGCACCCGGGATCACCTGAAATACCGCGTGCTGCGAGTAGCGCTGGACCTTGTTGAGCTCGGCGAAGTTGACCTTCGACATGCCTTTCTCCTTCTTTCAACCGACAGAGTTTCTTATCCATCATAAGTTGGAGGCGCCTCCGCGCGCCACTAGCTTTTCGGCGCGCCTTCCACCGCCACACGGGCGGAGCTTATACCTTGATCCCCGTGAGCAATTCCGACGTTTCTTCGCGCAACCTCGCAGGGGCACCGACCAACCTGCACGATCGCGCCGCCGCCTCTTCCGCCGAATCGCGCCCTGCGGAGCCGAGCACTCCGACCGCCTTCACGGAGGCCGTCGAGTCCCTCCATACCGCACAGCTGCGCCCCGAAATCACCTTGGGCACCATCCGCCCACCGCAACGCCTGGCTCCATTCAGCCACGCCATCGGCCTCGAGGTTGAGCGCACAGAACACGGGGACCTTATCCCTACTGACTCTGAAGGCGATGCCTTCGGCCGCCTCATCCTGTTGCACGACCCAGGCGCTGAGGAAGCCTGGGAAGGTGCGATGCGCCTGGTGGCCTACATCCAGGCAGACTTGGACGATGCCGTCGCCGGGGACCCGCTGCTTCCCGACGTCGCCTGGGAATGGCTCACTGAATCCCTCGACGTGCGCGAAGCTACTCATACGAATTTGGGAGGCACCGTCACCTCGACCGCTTCCGTTCGTTTCGGCGAAATTGGCGGACCACCGCGCGCCTACCAATTAGAAATGCGCGCCTCGTGGACTGCCTCCGGCCTGGATCTCGCCCCACACGTCGAAGCTTTTGCGCAAGTCCTCTCTCTCGTCGCTGGTTTGCCGCCAGAGGGCGTAGCCGAACTCGGACGCTAAGATGAGCGAATTGCGCCAGGTACCGGTTGATGGGACGCCGAAAGTCCTCCTTTCTCCCCGTGAGTTTCAAGCCGGTGCCGCCCGCTTAGCTGCGGGCACCGGGCCGTTTGCCATCGACACCGAACGCGCCTCGTCCTACCGTTTTGATGACCGCGCCTTCCTCGTGCAAATCCGCCGGGAGGGTGCAGGCACGTTCTTGTTCGCCCCGGAGCACCACCGCGATGAGCTCCGCGCAGCACTCGCACCGGTGCTCAATGGGCAAAAGTGGGTGGTCCATGCCGCCCCTTCCGATCTCCCGAGCCTAGCGTGGCTGGGCCTATACCCGGGCATGCTGTTCGATACCGAGTTAGCTGCCCGCTTCGCCGGTTTCGCACACCCTAACTTGGCCGCAATGGTGCTGGAGCTTTTCGACGTTGAACTGGAAAAAGGCTACGGCGATTCCGACTGGTCCGAAACCCCCATCCCGCGGAAGTGGCGCAATTATGCGGCGCTCGACGTGGAGCTTCTCAACGAGCTCGCCGTGACACTGCGAGATATTCTTGCGGAACAGGACAAGCTCGACTGGGCTTATGAAGAGTTTGAGAGGATTGTCGAAGACCACGCCCGCATCACTGGGCCTGAACCTAGGTCGTGGCGGGCCCTCAAGGGTGTCTCCTCTCTGCGCTCCCGAGAGCAACTCGTGGTAGCCCGTGAACTGTGGCAGCGACGCGAATCCATCGCCCGCTCCCAAGACATCGCCCCTAACCGAGTACTGCCGCACCGTGTGCTCGTCGACATCGCGCGCCGCGTGCCCCGGTCGCCGCACGAAATCAATCAAGTTAAAGGCTTCCCCCGCCGCCGCGGCGGCGCCACCTTGCGCTGGTTCGATGCCGTCGAGACCGCCCTTGCTAGCCCGCGCCAGCAGTGGCCGAAGGCGTTGCGCAGCCCACGCCCGGTTCCTTCCAAATCAGCTTTTAACCGAGATTTCCCCGAGCTGTGGCAGCTCTATACCGAGATCCGTAGTGATTTCGAGGCTCTCGGTGAAGAGCTGGGCATGAGCTACGAGCTGATCCTCAAACCCAGCTTGGTCCGCGCTGTAGTCTGGGCGGCCTGCGGACCTGAAGGCGGTGTGGCGGGCGAAATCGCAGCAGACGCCGATATCCCCGATTTCCTGCGTTCCCAAGGTGCGCGCGAATGGCAGGTAGAGCTATCCGCGCCGCTCCTGCGTCGCGGTCTAGCGCGAATACGCTGTATGCCACCGCGCCTCTAGCTCCGAGCAGCTACCCACTCATTCACGGAGTCCGTGATTCCCTCCGGGGTCAACCCGAATTCCTCAAGGATTTCTCCGCGGCTGGCATGCTTGGGGAAGCACCCAGGAACACCAAGGCGGTGGACTGGGGTATCCACATCCGCGGCGTCGAGTGCTTCCGCCACCATGGAACCCACGCCGCCCCGCAAGAGGCCATCCTCTACCGTGACCACAAGATCATGATCAGCAGCGAGTGCAACGATGGATTGCGGGACCGGCACCGGCCAGCGCGGATCCACGACGGTGACGTTGAAACCTTGGGCTTCGAGCAGCTCAGCTGCTCCCAGGGAACGCGCACTCATGGCACCGATAGCGACGATAAGTACATCAGTGGCCTCCGCCGCAGCAGCATCGGAATAGCTCAGGATATCTACCCCGTCATCGAGGCGCTTGAGTTCGTCGCGGTCATCAAGGAGGTTGCCCTTGGGGAAGCGCACCACCGTGGGGCCATCCTCAATAGCGATGGCCTCATTAAAGAGCTCACGCAGGCGTGCGCCATCGCGCGGCGCGGCAATGCGCATCCCCGGGACGATGCTCATCAACGCCATGTCCCACACTCCGTTGTGCGAAGGGCCATCAGAGCCCGTGACACCGGCGCGGTCGAGCACGATGGTGACGGGCAGCTTGAGCAGCGCGATGTCCATGACGACTTGGTCCACTGCACGGTTAAGGAAGGTGGAGTACACCGCCACTACCGGATGCATTCCGGCCAGCGCCAGACCGGAGGCGGAGGCCATGGCATGCTGTTCGGCGATGCCAACGTCGAAGAATCGCTCCGGGAATTCCTCCTGGAAGGGCGCAAGACCCGTCGGCCCCGCCATAGCAGCGGTAATAGCCACGATATCCTCGCGCGCATGACCGGCCTTGATGAGTTCCTCGGAAAAGGCCGCAGTCCATCCCGGCTGCTTTTGCCCCTTGGAGACACCGGTGACCGGGTCGATAGCTCCGGTGGAGTGCATCTGGTCCTTCGGCTCATTGACCGCCGGGGCAAAGCCATGCCCCTTCTCCGTGACGGTGTGCACGATGATGGGACCGTCATAGTCCCGGGCATAACTCAGTGCCCGGACCACCGCGTCGATATCGTGGCCATTAATGGGGCCAATGTATTTGATTCCCAACTCTGGGAACATCTCGGTAGGCAGAACGGTGGACTTTACGCCCTCCTTGACCGCGTGCAGAGCATCAAAGGTACGCTCGCCTACCCAACCCATCGACTTCAGGCGTTTCTTGCCCAACTCCATGAACTCGTCATAACCATGCTGTGCACGAATACGCCCGAGGTTCTCCGAAAGGCCGCCAATGGTCGGCGAATAGGAGCGGCCATTGTCGTTAACGACGATGACGACGTTGCGGTCTTTATCCGCAGAGATGTTGTTCAATGCCTCCCAGCACATGCCACCGGTGAGGGCACCATCACCGACGACTGCCACGGCATTGCGGTGCGATTCACCGCGAATCTTGAAAGCCTTGGAAAGGCCGTCCACCGTGGATAGCGCTGCAGAAGCGTGCGAGGATTCGGTCCAGTCATGTTCCGATTCCCCACGGTCCGTGTACCCGGATAAGCCGCCCTTCTGGCGCAAGGAATCAAACTGGTTGGCACGGCCGGTGAGCATCTTGTGCACATAAGACTGGTGCGAGGTATCGAAGACGACGGGGTCCCGCGGGGAGTCGAAGACGCGGTGGATCGCCACCGTGAGCTCCACAACGCCCAGGTTGGGCCCGAGGTGACCGCCCGTGGCGGACACCTTCTCAATCAAGCGCTGGCGGATATCCGCCGCGAGCTCAACCAGTTGCGTCTTGCTCAGGGCTTTGAGATCGCCTGGTGATTGAATGGAATCCAGAATGCCCATAGAGCTTGCCTTAAACCCCTTCATCGATCGTTTTCTTCTCTACCACCGTACCCGCTTATACGCGTGACACGTCAATCATTACCCCGGGATCTTCCGCCGCGGATGCATCCTGCCTTATGCCGCAGGAACCAGCAGTGCCAAGGTCTCAAAATGGTGTGTTCCCGGAAAGGCATTCACCATAGCTAGGCGCTCCATGCGGTAGCCGCGCTCGGACCATGCAGCGATATCACGCGCAAACGTAGCGGGGTCACAGCCAATGTGGAGGACGCGCTGCGGCGCCGCAGCGGCAATGGCGTCCACCACCTCAACACCCGCACCGGTACGCGGAGGATCCAAAATGACCGTTGTTGGCCGCGGCAGCTGGCTTGCGGCCTGCTCCACCTTAGCTGTCCGGAAGTGCACATCAATTCCTGAAAGGCCCGGCTGCGCTGCCGCAGCCGCCGGCGAGTAATCGACGGAATACACCGTGGCGTGCCCACCCTCAGGTGCAGTGACTTCAGCCAGCGCGGGAACGAATAGCCCTACTCCTCCGTAGAGATCCCACGCTACTGCTGTGACCTCGGATCCCTTCGTTGCTTCGTGTTCTTCGGCCTCGCCTTCAGCCGCGAGCCACTGACGCGCAAGCCGTGTGTAGACATCAGGTGCGCCGATGTGTGCTTGCCAAAAGGCGGTGGGTGGGAAGTGAAACTCGTGGCCATCAGCGCGTTGAACTACGTCTTGCGTCGGCGCCTCGATGGTCTCCCGAATAGTCTCGATCCTCCGGCCGCGCGGCGCCTTCCGGGTTTCCACGACGTGGCGGTTACCGTCGCTGTCCATGACCGCAATGACCTCCGCGCCAGGGCTAAATGTGCGGGCTCCAGGACCGACCAGACCGCTGACAAGGCCCGGTACTAGCTGGCTGCACGCCACGTCCGTAACCAGTTCTGTGGATCCGCGCTTGCGCACACCAGCACGGCCTTGCTGGTCGACGCCCAACCGGACCCGCGTGCGCCACCCTCGCTGGGGCGCCACATCAATAGGCTCAATTTCTGGAATACTCTCAAGGCGTCCTACCCGGCGCAGCTGATCCCGCAAGACTGCGACCTTGATTCCCGGCTCCGCCGCTAGGTCTAGCTCAGCGAAGTCGCAGCACCCGGCACCACGCTGTGCCGCCGGGCAGGCAGATTCAACGCGGTCAGGGCTTGCCTTGAGCACAGCATCAATTTCGGCTTCCACGAAAGATTTCTTCACCTTGGTAGCCGTCACTGCTACCTGGTCTCCGGGAAAAGCGCCGGGGACAAAACACACACGCCCGTCGGGTGCTGCGCCGATTCCGACACCGCCGTGCCCCATGCGCTCGATGGAGGTACCGAAAGACTGGCCTTTGGTGATGGCTGCGCTCTCAGCGTTCCGCTCAGTCTTAGTCATGAGTTTTCTCCTTGTGTAATTCCGGAGCCCTGCGCTTCCTCAACAACAGCGTTGGCGCGACGCACCATCCAAACAGTCAAGATGGTGACGATACCGGTCAGCGGCCAGCCCATGAGGATGCGGACGATGCCGAGGGTTGTGGTCTCGTCGGCGTCGTACAGCGCGCGCTGCACTATGAACCGGGCGATGAAGACTGCGGCCCACCCCGCTGTTGCTAAGGCATAGGCCCGCCGTGCCTTCGGTACTGTGCGCCACCCCATGTCATCGCCGTTCAGGCCCTTCCAGACCACGCCCACGAGTGGCCAGCGCGCGATGATAGAGACCACCGCCACGATGAACAGCACGAGCGACATCCAGATTCCATAAAGGAAATAGCCCTTGGCATCCCCTGTAAACCAGGCAATAGCGGCGCAGATAGCTACGCCCAACAGGCCGGAAACAGCCGGCTGCAGGGTCTCTTTGCGGGCCAAACGCCACACGCTAATGGCCAATGCCACGCCGAGCGCCGCAGCCAGCGCTGGTCCCAGACCCCAGACGTTGTTGACTGGGATGAGAACCAGCACCGGTAGGGTCGCGGACACGAGCCCAGTCAGGCCTCCCATCTGTTCGAGCAACGATGGTTCCACCTCGGCATCCGGGACCACGGCCGTTGCCTGCGGTGACGTATCGGTACTCGGCCCCGCGGTATCTGCGGGGCTAGGGGCGGCGCCGCGCTCAGTGAAATCGTGCTCTTCAGGCGTAGGGGTGGTCACGTGTTTTAAGAATCCTTTTCGCTAGTGCCGGGGAGAGAAAACAACGTTTAAAGTTTTAGTTCTTCTCGTTGTCTTCGAGCTCCCGCAGCTGTTCGCGGGCTTGGGCCTCCGCGGCGTTCTCGACGCCCTCGGTAGCTGATGCGGCCTCCGGTGTTGCAGTGTTGTCGGCATCGGCAGCCTGCTGCTGGCGCTCCTTCAGGGCCTGCTGAACTTGCTCAGCCAGTTGCTGCGGCAGCATAACAGGAAGCGAACTTCCGGCCAGGATAGGCTCCTCACCACGGTAGATGAAGGTACGGGCGACGACTTCACGCCCCAGCTTTGCGAGCTCTTCTTCCTTGCCCGCCGGGGCGGCCAGGGTCAATCGGTACATCCACCGCGGCCCCTCCACGCCGATAATGCGGATCCCGCCTTTGTCGCTGGATCCAACAATTTCAGATCCCCAAGGCCCGTCCTCTGGGTGCGCGGCAAAACCATCGGCTTCCAAGCCTTGGACGATATCCTCCGCAGATTCCGCCCATTGCCCTGGCGTGCGCGGCGCGGCAAAGGCTACGGGGGTCATGCGGCCGTGCGGCGTAAGGATGTGGAGCATGCGCGGGCCGTCTTGGCCCATCTCCACCTGGACCTGCGAGCCCTTCGGCAGCGGGATGCGCATGGAACCCAGGTCCAGCAAACCAACCGAGAAGTCCTCAAAGTTGAACTCGGCAATATCAACGTTATCGCCGTCGTAGGGCCCCATTTCCCCGTTGATGGCATCATGTGCCACGGCCTTAATCCCGGTAACACCATGAGAATCATCGTTGGCTTCGCGGACTAGGCCAGCGCTGGATTCGGCAGGAGCCGAGGCAGCGGTATCGGCTACGGTCTCTGCTGCCTCCGGAGCAGCCTCGTCCTGACGGAGATCCGGGTTCTTCCCCGCGTCCTCGGTCTTATTCTCGTCCTTCTTCTTTTTGCCAAAGGGCCACATCGCCATGGTTTATGCCTTCCTTAATTCGTGTGTGTTACTGGTCTATTCGAGTCAGTTGACGCCAGTGGAGCCGTAACCGCCTTCACCGCGAGCGGTCTCATCGAGTTCCTCAACCTCACGGAAACCGACCAACTCCACGCGTTGCACAAGGAGTTGGGCAATACGCATTCCCCGCTCAACCTCAAAGGTCTCTACTGGGTCGTGGTTAATAAGGCAGACTTTAATCTCACCGCGGTACTCCGCATCGATGGTGCCTGGCGTGTTGACCACGGAAATCCCATGCTTGGCTGCCAGGCCGGACCGAGGGTGAACCAAGCCGACCGTGCCCATCGGCAGGGCAAGGGCTATACCCGTGCCAACCAAAGCCCGCTGGCCGGGACGCAGAGTGACATCGTGCGCAGCATAGAGATCCGCGCCGGCATCGCCACGGTGGGCGCGCTGCGGCAGCGGAAGCTCCTTATCAAGGCGCTTTACCTGAATCTGACCAAAAGGACTTACCGGTTCTACGAGGGGATGTTGCTCATTCACGCGGCCCAGCCTACCTTGCTCCCACCGTGCCGCACCCACGGGCTGGGGCCTGGAGGCTATGTCTACTCGGCGCGTTGGGTTCTCCCCTCCCCAGACGACTAGACTCTGAGGCCATGTCTTCGAGTTCTTCGTCTGCTTCCCCCTCGGCGGCTGCCGAATCCCCCGTCATCCTTTACCGCGAGCGCCAGTGGGTGCCGTGGCACTGGTGGTTGATGGCGGCCGCCGTTGTGGTGATCTCTACAGCCACGGTCAGCCTCAACCGCGGAATCATGTGGGTCATCATCCCCGCTATTCTGCTCAGCGCCATCGCCGCGTGGGTCCTCTTAGCATGGTCCAACACGGTGGTGCAGGTGGAACAGGATACCGACGGCACGCGGTGGCTCACCGTGAAGGATGCGCAGCTGCCACATGATGTTGTCGCCCGAAGCACCGCGGTGCCGGCCACCGCGCGTCGCAATGCGTTGGGCCCACAGCTCGATCCCGCTGCATTCCTTGTGACACATGGCTGGGTACCAGAACATGTGATGCTTGTCCTCGATGACCCAGAGGACCCAACACCTTATTGGCTCATTGGCTCAAAGAACCCCGACGAGCTACTTGCGGCCTTCGTGCCCGAACAGGCCGCTGCTGCCAAGGCTTAAACGCCGCGTGCAGAATCAGGAAGCTCGTTAGCTCATTGGTTCAACCAATTGGCCGACCAATGAGCTAAGCGCAGTCCATGCAGACGGGCTGCCCGTCTTCTTCGTGGTCCAGGCGCTTATTGGACTGCACCAAGTAGCACACGGAACAGGTGAACTCGTTTTCCTTGCGCGGCACGACAGTGACGTTGAGCTCCTCGCCCGTCAGGTCTACTGACGGCGGCTCAAAAGCCTCGACGATTTCGCCATCGTCATCCATGCCGTTGTTGTCATTTTCAGCCGCCTTCAGGCCCTCGAGGGAATCAGCCTCGAGCTCATCTTCAGCGCGGCGACGCGGTGCGTCATAATCGGTGGCCATAATGCTTGCCTCTGTGAGTCAGATAGATAGGTACGTGTATTTATCGACGGCATCCTAAACCACACAGGCCCGCGTGTCACACTCGCCCCGCCATGGGGGCACCATGCGACTCACCCTAATACCCCCTCCGCTCCTGCTTTCATGGTTCTAAGCTGTGCGTTTGCACCTTTCGTATCGTGGAAAATTTTTCTGGGTAAAGCTCCTCACACCCCACCCAATATGCATTGGGGCACGATGCATCGGACAGCGAAAATCGAAGTATTCTCCCCCACACCTTCGGCTTAAATACTGAAGTATCACCACATCATCGGGCGGCTAAACATAGACTGTCGGTATGACCGTGCAAGAATCACAGCAGCAGGACACGAATCCGAGCCCCCAGCACCATGGCCATGCCTTCGGCATCGATGTTGGAGGCTCCGGTATCAAAGGTGCCGTAGTAGACCTCGCGACAGGAGGGTTCGTCGGCGACCGCCTCAAGATCGCCACGCCACAGCCTGCCACCCCCGACGCCGTGGCCACGGTAATCGCGCAGATCGTCGCTGAGAAGAACTGGGACGGTCCTGTCGGAATCACCATGCCCGCGGTGGTCAAAGAACAGATTATTCGCAGCGCAGCGAATATTGATAAGTCATGGATCGGGGTCGATGCACAGGACTTGCTGGGCAAGTACCTCGCTGCTCCTTGTACTGTACTTAACGACGCCGACGCAGCCGGCCTCGCCGAGGTGGCCTACGGCGATGACGTCGCGCGCTCCGGCCCCGTTATCTTCCTTACGCTAGGCACCGGCATCGGCTCTGCCTTCCTACTAGATGGCCAGCTCTTCCCTAATACGGAGATCGGCCACCTCATCGTCGGGGAAAAGGAGGCAGAGCACCAAGCCTCGTCCGCAGTCAAGGATCGTGAGGGGCTCAAGACTAAGCATTGGGCAAAGCGCGTCAACCGAGTACTCCATGAATACGAGGCGCTTTTTAACCCCTCAGCTTTTGTCATCGGCGGTGGAATCTCTCGAAAGTTTGACAAGTGGGGCGAGCACCTGAGCATCGAAACCCCAGTCGTTGCAGCTCAGCTCCGCAATCGCGCGGGCATCGTCGGGGCCGCAATGGCAGCGAAGGAAGGCATTCGCCCATAAACCGAGCAGACCCTATCTTCCCCAGTCGACCCCAGTCACCGCCTAGTGACAAAAATGATCTATACTGGGCTGTCGATTATCGAATATCCAGCGGCGCGCCTCCCCTGCTCATTACGGAGGCGGGCTAGCATCGGGGACTAGTCGCGATAAACTTGCGCGTCCCCATAGTTTCCACTCAAAGAGCAAGTCGAAAGGGCGTACGTGGCAGCCACTGATTCTTCAGACCAGGTACTCGGCGAGGGCGAGAGCGCCTCCGAGGCATCTGCACCTGCACAGAAGACCGCCAAGAAGACGGCAAAAAAGACAGCCAAGAAGACGGCTAAGAAAACCGCGAAAAAGACTGCGAAGAAAACGGCTAAAAAGACCGCCAAGAAGGCTGCTAAGAAGACAACTCGCAAGTCTGCGCAGAAGGCGACGAAGAAAACCGCCAAGAAGACTGTGCGCAAGTCGGCAGCCAAGAAGGCAACCTCGCCTGAAAGCTCTGAATCTGCCGAAGAGCTCGCAGAGGATCAGAACGACGAGTTGGATGCCGAAACCAACGACGATGCCGATATCGACTTCGATCCGGACAACGCAGAGTTGGACGAGGACGACGAGTTCGGTGACGACGATGACGACCTCGAGGGCGAGGACTCTGAAGAAGAAGATGACGGCTCATCTGTCTGGGATGAGGATGAGTCCGCAGCCCTGCGCCAGGCTCGCAAGGATGCAGAGCTAACTGCCTCGGCAGACTCTGTCCGTGCCTACCTGAAGCAAATCGGCAAGGTCGCCCTGCTCAACGCAGAGCAGGAGGTATCCCTCGCCAAGCGCATCGAGGCCGGCTTATACGCTCAATACCGCATGGATGAGATGGAAAAGGCCCGCGCCGAGGGCGACAAGGCCGCCAAGCTCTCCCCCATGGAGAAGCGCGATATGCGCGCCATCGCCCGTGATGGACGCAAGGCAAAGAACCACCTCCTCGAAGCGAACCTCCGCCTCGTCGTGTCCTTGGCTAAGCGCTACACAGGCCGCGGCATGGCATTCTTGGACCTCATCCAGGAAGGCAACTTGGGCCTGATCCGTGCCGTTGAGAAATTTGACTACACCAAGGGTTATAAGTTCTCCACTTATGCCACGTGGTGGATTCGCCAGGCCATCACCCGCGCCATGGCGGACCAGGCCCGTACCATTCGCATTCCGGTGCACATGGTGGAGGTCATCAACAAGCTGGGCCGTATCCAGCGTGAGCTGTTGCAGGACTTGGGCCGCGAGCCTACCCCTCTGGAGCTGGCCAAGGAAATGGACATCACCGAGGAAAAGGTGCTGGAGATCCAGCAGTATGCCCGCGAGCCTATTTCCTTGGACCAGACCATCGGTGATGAGGGTGACTCCCAGCTCGGTGATTTCATCGAGGATTCCGAGGCCGTCATTGCCGTCGACGCTGTGTCCTTCACTTTGCTGCAGGACCAGCTCCAAGATGTGCTCACTACCCTTTCTGAGCGCGAGGCCGGCGTAGTTCGCCTGCGCTTCGGCCTGACCGATGGCATGCCGCGCACTTTAGACGAAATTGGCCAAGTCTACGGCGTTACCCGCGAGCGTATTCGCCAGATCGAGTCGAAGACCATGTCTAAGCTGCGCCACCCATCGCGTTCCCAGGTGCTGCGCGACTACCTGGACTAAGCAAACTGAAGAAATAAAGCGGCGAGGAGGTTTATCCCTCCTCGCCGCTTTTTCTTTGCCCTATACAGCCGGCAAACCCAAGGGCTTTCTAGCCTTCGATCCCCAGCTCAATGGCTGTGGCGATCCGATCGATAACGTCTTTATCGGAAACATCTCCGCTGATGGTCACCGAAGCGCCCTGGGATACCCCGAGAGACATCAGCATCATTGCAGAGTCTGCCTCTGCCGACTCTCCGTCACAGGAGAGGGTGACATCCCCTGCCGCTTCCGCCGCCAGCTCTGCAATCCTTGACGCCGGACGTGCATGCAGACCCGCCTCATCGGCCACAGTCACTGTCAGCGAGTACCCATCAGCGTTTGTTGCTAGGTCATCCTCGGCTGCAGACGCAGTGGCTGAGGGCTGCTTCGGAACGAAGACTTCGATGGCGCGTTCCGCGGCTTTGATCACGGCGGCGAGTCCATCGCCCTGCTGAGCGGCGGTGGCTGCTGCAATAGTGGATTCGACCAAGGGGGCATCGACAAACGTCACCGTGTCTTCGTCAAGGAACTCGAGAACGGACTCAACGGTCATCGTGGCCGAGCCCAAATCGGTGAGGACAACCACGCTAAGGCCTTGGCCACGTGCGTGGCTGATAGCCCCTTCGACGAGGTCAAAGGACGTTCCGATGCCGCCCTCCTCCAGACCACCGGCAGGAAGGATGGTCACGTCAGGAGCCATCTGAGCAGCAAGCTCAGTCAGACCTTCAGCGAGCTTTGCCGAGTGTGATACGAGAACGAGTCCAACGCGGGGTTGTGCCATATCCTATGCTTCCTCCTTGAGGGTTTCGGCGGCGCCCGCAGCCGCAGCGATGAAAAGTGCCGAGGATGTAGCGCCCGGATCCTTGTGTCCAGCAGAACGCTCCCCTAGGTAGGAAGCGCGGCCTTTCGTGGCCACCATCGGGATAGTCGCTTCCGCGCCTGTTGCTGCGGCGTCGGCAGCCGCGCGCAGCACTTGATCGGGGCTCTGTGCGGCATCCGCCGCAGCGCGAGCGGCCCGTGCGGCCGGCGCCCAGGCATCGACCATCGTCTTCTCCCCTTCAGAGGCCTTACCACGGGTGGCTATTCCCTCAAGCGCGGCCTCAATGAGAGCGGCCGTCGTAGGCGCATCGATCTCTCCAGAGCCTGCGGCCTTAGCCGCGCGTAAGAAAGCGGTTCCCAGCAATGGACCAGAGGCGCCACCAACGGTGGACATAAGCGTCTTTGCCGTCAGCTTCAACACATCAGCAACGTGAGACGTCTCCGGTGAGATATCCGAATCCACTTTCTCCGCGACAGCTCGGAAACCGCGGTCGACGTTTGCGCCATGGTCACTATCCCCGATGGCGCGGTCAAGCTCGATGAGTTCCTCGCGGTGTTCGTGTGCCGCTGCGGCGCAGTTTTTCATCCACGCCTGGGCCCACGCTGTTGACAAAGTTGCATTGTCGGTCATAATTACATTCCTTGGCGTAGTGCGGTGGTGTGGCACGGGGCATCAAAAAGCGCAAGGTCTTCCTCGTCCGCGCGCATGACTGTAACGGAGCAACCGGCCATATCTAGACTAGTAACGAAGTTACCCACGAGGGAACGCTCGATGCTAACACCCGCGTCCTTCAGACGCTGAGCCACACGACGGTAGACCACGTACAGCTCGGACGCCGGAGTAGCACCCATGCCGTTGACAAGGACAATGGTACGCTCCCCATCACCCAGCTTAAGGTCTGCCAACACCGGATCAAGCAGATGGTCAGTTACGTCGTCGGCAGAGACCAACGGAATTTCCTTGCGGCCCGGCTCCCCATGAATACCCACGCCGAGCTCGACTTCGTCTTCCCCGAGGTCAAAGGAGGGCTTGCCCACGTGTGGCACCGTGCAGGCACTCAGCGCTGCGCCCATGGTCGCGGTGTTTTCTACCACCTTCTTCGCCACAGCGGCCACCGCCGCGAGATCATCACCGCGCTCGGCTGCAGCACCCGCCAGCTTTTCTACCAACAGTGTGCCGGCAACACCGCGGCGACCAGCTGTAAAAGTGGAATCCTCCACCGCAACATCATCGTCCACGATGACCTGGCTGACCTCAATATCATCGAATTCCGCCAGCTCCGCCGCGGTGTCGAAGTTGAGAACATCGCCGGTGTAGTTCTTGACGATGTAGAGCACCCCCGCCCCGGCATTAGCTGCCTCCGTGGCCGCTTGGATTGCGTCCGGCGTTGGCGATGTAAACATGGCACCGGGCACTGCTGCATCCAACATGCCGTAGCCAACGAAGCCGGCATGCAGCGGCTCATGTCCAGAACCGCCCCCGGAGACTATGGCTACCTTGCCGTCTTCTTTCTTCTGCGAGCGGGACACAAAGAGAGGATCGGTGGATCGAGTGACTATGTCACCGTGTGCTAAAGCAAAGCCCTCCACGGATTCCTCTACTACGCTGTCCGGCGAGTTGATGAGCTTCTTCATCATCCTTCTCCTTAGGTTTTCATTGCCCTCGAGCACTCTTCTGGGAATGCTGCCGAGCCTACCCTCGCTACCGGACGGTCTGCCGAGACCAGCGTAACGCTCCTGTAGCCCCCGCCTCACCTTCTTAGCTCTTCGCGGCCTTTTGAACCTGCAACGCACCAAAGACACCGAGTACCAAGAACATCACTGCGGCCAGAAGCGACCATCGAGCTGCATCACTCATGCCTTCGCTCAACGCCTGCACCAACGCTGTTGTCTGTTCCCCAAAGGGTCCAGCCGCGCCCTGTGCGCGAAGTCCTGCGATGCTCGAGCCCGCGGACTGGCGGGTAGCTTCCGCCATGGCATCTGCGGCTGGGCCGACGACGTCGATGTCTTCGAGCGCCTTCGGCAACGCCAGTGCTAGGGCGACGGAAAAGACGGAACCAGAAACCGCGGTGCCGAGGGAAGAGCCGATCTGGCGGACCGTGCTCTGGGTAGCAGATGCCTGCCCCGAATTCGCTACCGGTATCTCGCTCAAGACCGTGCCCGTCAACTGCGCAGATGCGAACCCCAAGCCCACGCCATACAACACAAGCGGAAGCGCGATGACCCAGCCGCTAGTGTCCGGACTCAGGAGCATCGCGAGGATAAGCGCGCCGACAACTTCTAGGCCCAGACCTATGAGCACTGTTCCAGGAGCACCAAAGCGGCCAGCAACATGCCGTGCGGCGGCTCCCGAAATAAAGGCGCCGATTGCCATCGCCGCGAGCACGAGGCCAGCGGACATCACACTCAAGCCCAGCGCATTAATGAGGTACAGCGGGAGGATAAAAATAATCGCAAACTCACCGATAGCTACCGCGCCCGCGGTGATGTTTCCCCAGGAAAACGTGGAGTAGGAAAAGAGGCCCAGGTCCAGCAGCGCGGAGCGTTGTACTCGCTCACGGTGCTCCTCCCAGCGGATGAACAAACTGAAACTGATCGCGGCGATGAGCAGTGCAACTGGCACCGCAGATACCGGCGCGGTGGTGGGCCATGTCCAGCCGAACACCGTCAGCTCGGACTGTGGTGTCCACCAGCCAAGACTTGGCCCCTCAATCACCGCGAAAACAAGGGCTCCGAAGGCAATCGCGCTCAACTGTGCGCCATCGACGTCGACCCCGGGCCGTTTTTCGGGGCTACGGGTTTCCCGCACGCTGAGCACAGCTCCAACAGCCACGATGATGCCAATGGGAACATTGACCAGGAAGATCCAATGCCACGATACCCACTGGGTAAGCGCGCCACCGGCCAAAGGTCCGACGGCGGCGGCGCCAGAGATAACTGCGCCCCACACACCGAATGCAGCCGCGCGATACTTGCCTCGGAAAACGGCGTTCACCGTGGACAAGGTTGAGGGCATGATAAACGCTGCACCCACTGCTTGTACTGCACGCGCGGAAATGAGCGTGCCTGCGGAGTCCGCGAAACCCGCCCACACGCTGCCTGCTACGAAAATGCTAAGACCGGCGAGAAACGCTCGCTTGCGACCCCAACTATCCGCGATCTTTCCGGTGGACAACAACAGTGCGGCAAGCACTACCGCGTAGAGGCTGTTGACCCACTGCGCCTGAGTTATGTCCAGTTTGAGGTCAGTAATAATAGCCGGCAGCGCTACCCCGACGATGGTGCCATCAAGGACAATGACGCCCAGTCCTACCGACAAAACCGCAAGACTAATCCAGTCACGGCGGGTCGGCACCGCCGTGATGGAACCCGCTGTGGGCGACAACATGACTAGGCGCTCACGGGTGCCGGGGTGGAAGAGTTAGCCGGCTCCTTCAATGCGCGGCCAAGTGCGACAACGAAGAGAACGAGGCCAATCGTGATGAGGATGTGGCCAATACCGGCAATCCCGGCGATCATGGCGGTGGATTCCTCGCCCAACACGGTCAGGCTGCCGTGCCAGATTAGCATTCCAACGGTAAGCACGACACCAATGTTGTAGAACCAGAAGAAGGAGTTAAACAGCTTCTTATTCCGCGAGACGCCGAATACCTTGTCCACGACGAGGAAGATCAAAAACATCATGAATCCCAGCGCCAAGAGGTGGGTATGGGCCACGCCCAACTGGGTGAACTGGCCCTCCGGGAAATCATTTGCGCGTGTGAACTCACGGTAGAATAGTCCTGCTGCCAACCCCATAACGAGGTAGAAAATAGCTGCTCTATACAGGGACTTCATTACTTGTTCCTTCCTAGCCACGGTGTTGTGGCTGCTGCACCGAGGGTGTTATCTATCACGGCCAAAGCCTTCTGGTATCCATCCTGCTTGGCGCAGCCAGCACAGTCATCGAGTGGTCGGCTGACTTTGACATCAACCAACTAGTTGATCGCGCACCTAGCCCTCAGCCCGCAGCTCTCTTCTTCCCCGAATCCACGCCTACTCAGCGGCGCCAACTACCACTTGCGCAGATAATCGATGCGCTCTTGGAGCTGCTCGGCGTCGCACAACGCGGTGGGAGGGCCGCCGCAAGCCTTGCGGGCTTCAGTGTGAATAGCGCCGTGTGGGCGGCCGGTGCGTTGAGCGGTGATAGACACTACTGTGTTGAGCTCCTTGCGCAACGCGGAAATCTCATCCACCACACCTGACTGGGAACCGGTGCTGCTTGCCGATGCCTCCGCCCCGCGCTTGGGCGCATGCGGAGTGCCGTAGAGCTTGCGGCGTTGCTCCTCTGCCGCCTCTGCAGCCCGGCGCGCCTTCTCTTCTGCCTCGCGGCGGTCCAGCTCATCGGACTGCTTCTTGCGCAAAAGGTCCTTGACCTGGTCGGCGTCGAGAAGCCCGGGGATGCCGAGGAAATCCTCTTCTTCATCGGTGATATTGCCCGTGGTGAACTGCGAGCCGTTGTAAAGCAGTCCTGAAAATTCTGCTTCCGCGCCTAAGGATTCATAGGAAGGCTCGAGCATGTCCGGTTCGGACTTCTTCTTATTGGCGTCCTCGAGCAGCTCATCGTCCCAGCCATCCTTGTCGGGGTTTTTCTCCCCTCCCAGGACGTGGTCGCGCTGCTTCTCCATGTTCTCGGCAAGCCCCAAGAGCACCGGCACGGAAGGAAGAAAGACGGAGGCTGTCTCCCCTGGCATGCGGGAGCGCACGAAGCGCCCGATGGCCTGCGCGAAGAAGAGCGGTGTCGACGCAGAGGTGGCATACACGCCCACGGCGAGGCGGGGAACGTCGACGCCCTCCGACACCATGCGCACGGCCACCATCCACTCGTCGGTGGATTCAGAGAACTCTGCAATACGCGCCGAGGAGCCTGGGTCATCGGAGAGGATGACGGAGACGGGGGTATTGGAAATCTGCTTGAGGATCTTGGCGTAGGCGCGCGCGGTTGTCGTGTCGGTAGCGAGCACGAGACCGCCGGCATCCGGCATGTTGCGGCGCATCTGCATCAGCCGTGTGTGCGCCGCCTGCAGGACGGTGGGGATCCACTCGCCTTTCGGGTCGAGGGCCGTGCGCCATGCGCGGGCGGTCTGCTCCGGATTGAGAATATCGCCGAGCCGGGCCGCATGTTCCTCACCGGCGCTATCACGCCAGCGGGATTCGCCGGAGTAGCTGAGGAAGACGACGGGGCGCACGACACCGTCGGCAAGCGCATCGCCATAGCCATACGTGTGATCAGAGCGGGATACGAGGTGACCTTCCCCATCCTCCTCGTAGCGCACGAAGGGAATTTGCGAGTCATCGGAGCGAAAGGGGGTACCGGTCAGCGCGAGGCGGTGCTCCGCATCATCATAGGCTTCCCGCACGCCATCGCCCCAGCTCTTGGCATCACCGGCGTGGTGGATCTCATCGAGGATCACCAGGGTGCGCCGGGCTGAGGCCACCGCGCGGTGTTTGTACGGGTGCATGCCCACCTGCGCATAAGTCACCACGACACCGTCCATCGCGGGGTTGACTCCCGAGGAGTTTGTGAACTTGGGGTCGAGCGCTAAGCCAACGCGGGAGGCGGATTCCGACCACTGCACTTTGAGGTGCTCGGTGGGCACCACCACGATGACGCGCTCAACGGTGCGGTCCGCCATAAGCTCTGTGGCCACCCGCAGGGCGAAGGTGGTCTTACCTGCACCTGGCGTTGCCACCGCCATGAAATCCTTCGGCTTGGTGGCTAGGAACTTATCCAAAGCAGCGCGTTGCCACACGCGCAGCGAACCGTTATTGGCAAATCTCTGTGCTGGAGTCTGTGTAGACACGGTCAGCGACTATCCCCCTCTAGTTATCCCAACATCCCGCTTCTGTGAAGTTCTCTATCCCTAATGCTTGGCATCGACGCAGGATGAACGTCGATGCGCAGCTTAACGGCGGCGCAAGCTCTTATAGACGCGCTCGCAGTCAGGGCACACGGGCGAACCAGGTTTGGCTTGCTTGGTTACCGGGAAGGTCTCTCCGCACAGGGCAACGACGTACTTGCCGTTGACCGCGGAGTCGAGGATCTGGTTCTTCTTCACGTAGTGGAAGAACTTCGGGGTGTCGTCGTTGGTCGACGTATCCTCGCGGACATCAGGGCGCTCAATAGTCTTAGTCGTCGTACTCACGCCCACTATCATGCCGCATCAGTATCGAAGTTGGCGAGTCCTCCAGCTACGCTGATAGGCATGACCCCTTCGAACTCGCGCGATAACGCCCGCCATACCCCACGATCGGGGCAGCGGCGCGGACGCCGATTCGGGCGCGAAACGCACCTCATCACCACGGCAAAACTCGCCCCCGGTCAGGACCGGCATCGCCGCGAGATCATCTACTCCATACTGCAGTTTCTGCGCGTTCCATCCCTCCTGATTGCCGGGGCCATGGTTTATGTCTGGCAGTGGTGGATCCCCGCCGCCCTTGTCGTGGCCGTCACCTTCCCCCTCCCCTGGATCGCTGTGGTCATTGGCAATGGCCGGGGTCAAAAGAAAGACAAGCGCGAAAAAGCTGTTTATAAACCAGCCCTTGCCCGGCAAATGGCGCAAGCACAACGTGAAGAACTCACCAGCGGTTCCCATGGTGAACTGCCCAGCACGCCTGGGCGGCACAAACCCTCGTCAGGAGCAGACACAAACAGTACTGCAGCTGACACTATTGACCACGAAGATTAGAACATCACTGTATTCCCTCCCCGATGCATTTAAGGATTCTCTTGTGAGCACCCAGCAGCCTTCTCCTTTTGGCCCAGCGATGAACCCGGAACACCCCATCGCGGACGTTGCGGCAGAACTTTCCCGAGTGTTTGCGGAGGCAGGGTTTAGTGCGGATGGCATCGCAGGCCATTTGGGACCCGAGTACACCGAAGCCCTGCATCGCGGCGAGCCCGCCGCAGTTGCGCTAGGAGCAAGCGGCGATTCCCGCCTGGACCATCTCATCCGTATCTTCTTGCTGCATGAACACGTACCAGCCACGCTGCTTTCCGACGTCCTCGGAGCACGCCTAGCCGCCCAACTCATTGATTGCGGTGTCGTGCTCAGCGACGAACACGGCACCGCCTACGTGGCTTATGACATTCGACCGCACATCATCGTGGGCAAGAATCGTGTCGTGTTCTCCGATGTTGATGCATCTCTGGTGCATCACGTCCCCGGCCCCGAGCATGTGTTGGGAGTGGGCTCGGCCAGCCTGTCCTTGTTGCATTCAACGCCAACGACACCAGTGGAATCAGTACTAGATTTAGGCACGGGTTCAGGCGTCCAGGTCCTTGGGCAGCTGGATTCTGCGCAACGCATTGTGGCTACCGACGTCCATGAGCGAGCCCTTGAACTCGCCCGCGCCACCGTCCTCGCGGCGGAGGCGGAAGACCGCGTTGAGCTACGCCACGGCTCCTGGTACGAACCCGTTGAGAATGAGCGCTTCGACCGCATCGTGGCTAATCCTCCATTCGTGGTTGGCTTACCCGAAGTGGGGCATGTCTATCGAGACTCCGGCCTCAACCTGGATGGAGCAAGCGAGCTGGTGGTCTCCCAGGCAGTCGAGCATCTCAACCCTGGGGGCACAGCGCACGTACTCGCAGCCTGGGTGCATCAAGGCGAAGAATCGTGGCAACAGCGCGTCGCCTCGTGGCTACCGGATACCGGCGTCGCCGCATGGATCATTCAGCGCGATGTGGCGGACCCAGCGTTATATGTCTCAACCTGGTTGAGCGATGAATCCGTGGATGTTCGCAGCCCTGAAGGCCAAGAGCGGTCTCGCCGGTGGCTGGAGCACTTCCGTGAAAACGAGGTCACCGGAATCGGGTTTGGTTTCGTGGCCATCCAGCGCATCGGTGAGGACGAGCCCTCGGATATCTTGGCGGAGACCATGGCGCAGCCAGTTATCGATCCGCTCGGCCCGGAAGTGGAAGAATACTTCGCGCGCGTCGAATGGCTGCGCAACCTGGTGCCGGGTGAATTAGAAACTAAGCATGTACAGCTGCGCCCCGGGGTGGCCCGTGAGGACGTTGCACTGCCCGATGGGGACCTGGGCATGGGCTTTGAGCGCGCGGCACTGCGGCTCAGCCGTACCGATGGCCCCCGCTGGCAGCACGATGTCGATGAGCATCTCGCGGCCATTGTCGCCGGGTTTAACCCGAATGGTTTGAGCATCGGTGAAACCATCGAGCTCTACGCCGCCGCGCAGGGTTTTGAAGAAGCCGAGTTGGTCAGCGCAGCACTTCCGGCCATCGTGGATCTTATCCGCCACGGGCTTCTCATCCCGACCGAGCTGCTAGCTTTTAGCCACACTGAGTAGCCTCGCGCCCCCACTAAGAGCCTCTTTACTCCTTCAATCCCCGCGTACTTCTCATCCGAGAAAGAACTCCTCTACAGAAAGGTTGTGTACTTCCCTGCCATGCGTGCTGTTTTAACCCGTGTTTCTGAAGCCTCTGTCACCGTTGACAACGACGTCGTTGGGTCCATTACCTGCCCCGACACCGGCGGAGTCCTAGCACTCATTGGTGTGTCGCGGGAGGACGTCGAGGCAGGTGGTGACGCCACCGCTAGCGACGGCCCGACTTTAGAGGAGAGGATGGACACGATGGCGCGCAAGATCGCTGAGCTGCGCATCCTCGAGGGTGAGACCAGCGTGGTCGATAGTGGTGCGCCAGTTCTGGTGGTAAGCCAGTTCACCCTCTACGGACGAACCGCGAAAGGCCGCCGACCTTCGTGGTCAGATGCAGCCCCAGGCGAGGCCGCGGAGCCGGTGATCCAGGGTGTAGTTGCGCGCCTGCGCGAACGCGGAATCACCGTGGAGGAAGGCCAGTTCGGAGCGATGATGCGCGTCTCCTCGGTCAACGAAGGGCCGTTCACCGTGCTCGTGGAGGTCTAGGTGCGGTGCACCTCCCCCAAAATGGCCTAAAACCTCACTCTTCCCGCGGGGTGTTAGAACATTTTTCGGGCCACGGGAACTAACTGCGCCGAAAGCTCGTTGTAGGAGATGAACCAAGCCGCAACTTAGGAGGCATGAGATGGCCACATCATCCGCTGCTAGCGTCCAGGACGAGGACGGACAGGAAGTTGACCGCGGCTCACGCCGTAACCAAACAAATGACAATCCCTCTGCGGACTTGGTCCGCGTTTATCTCAACGGAATCGGCAAAACGGCGCTGCTGAGTGCTGAGGACGAGGTTGAGCTCGCACAGGCCATCGAGGTAGGCCTGTACGCCGAATACAAGCTCGCTAATGCCGAAAAGTTGACCCGCGCTGAGAAGCGCGACCTGAAGATTTTGGCCCGCGAAGGCAAGAAGGCTCGCTCCCACCTCTTGGAGGCCAATCTGCGTCTCGTAGTCTCCCTGGCTAAGCGTTATACCGGCCGCGGCATGCCGCTGCTGGACCTCATCCAGGAAGGTAACTTGGGCCTGATTCGTGCGATGGAGAAGTTTGATTATGCCAAGGGCTTCAAGTTCTCCACGTATGCAACGTGGTGGATCCGCCAGGCCATTACCCGCGGCATGGCTGACCAGTCCCGCACTATCCGCCTCCCCGTGCACCTAGTTGAGCAGGTAAATAAGCTTTCCCGCATTAAACGCGAGATGTACCAGTCCTTGGGCCGCGAGGCCACGAATGAGGAGCTCGCGGAGGAATCCGGAATCGAAGAGTCCAAGATCGAGATGCTGCTGCGCCAGTCCCGCGATCCTGTTTCCTTGGACATGCCGGTCGGTACCGATGAGGAAGCCCCGTTGGGTGACTTCATTGAGGATGCCGAGGCAACGGATGCCGAGACCGCTGTGGTGGCCTCCATGCGCCACTCCGATATCCGCTCCGTGATTGGTTCCCTCGAGGAACGCGAACAGGATGTCATCCGCCTGCGCTATGGCTTGGACGATGGTGTCCCGCGCACCCTCGACCAGATTGGCCGCAAGTTCGGCCTCTCTCGTGAACGCGTTCGCCAAATCGAGCGTGAGGTGATGGCCAAGTTGCGCGAGGGCAACCGTGCGGACCGCCTCCGCGAGTACGCGCTCTAAGCCTTAGCTGACTTCCCAGCCTTAGCCATTGAGGAATGCCTTTGCTGCCCAGTTGACTTGTGCTGCTGGGCCGCAGAGGACGTTGCTCGGTGGCTTTTTCTTTCCTCGCGGTGGTCCTCACGATTTTTAATTCCCGCCCCTCTCCTCCCTGTCGAACGCACAGTGCTGCGCGCTCTCAGCTTTCGAAAAATGCGCTATTGTTTAAGATATTCTCTTAATACACTTTTATTACCGCGCCTAAACCTATGTGGCTACGGACCGCCGACAACGCAGAAAGGTAAGCCCACGTGAGGGACCTAGTTGACACCACGGAAATGTATCTGCGAACCATCTACGAGCTCGAAGAGGAAGGTATTACCCCACTGCGTGCTCGAATTGCAGAGCGTTTAGAGCAGTCCGGACCGACCGTCTCCCAGACCGTGGCCCGGATGGAGCGCGATGGACTTCTTCACGTGCGCACCGACCGCAGCCTTGATCTCACTCAGCAGGGCCGCGAATTAGCTACCAACGTCATGCGCAAACACCGCTTGGCTGAGCGGTTGCTCACGGATGTCCTTGGCCTTGATATCCACAAGGTCCACGACGAGGCCTGCCGGTGGGAACACGTCATGAGCGAAGAAGTAGAAAAGCGAGTCGTCGCGGTGCTGGAGGATTCCTCCCGCTCACCATTCGGCAACCCAATCCCCGGTTTGGCACAGCTGGGCATGTCTCCGGTAGAGCTCGACTTGGGCACGCGCGCCATCGACCTTCCCACGGGGCAAGAAACCGAGGCCACTATCGTGCAAATCAATGAGGTCTTGCAAGCTGATAATTCCACCTTCCACGACCTGTATGCCTGCGGAATCCAGGTTGGCTCGCACGTCACCGTAGTCAATGAGAGCGGGACGATTAGGCTGACAACGAAATCAGGGCACACTGTCGAGCTTGTCGACGACCTTGCTCACGCTATCCGCGTCAAGGAGGACTAAACCGATGAAGCTGTTAGTTACCGGCGGCGCCGGCTATGTCGGCAGCGTATGCGCGGCCGTCCTCGTTGAAAAAGGCCACGATGTCACCATCATCGACAATTTCTCTACCGGCAACCGCGAGGCCATCCCGGAGAAGGCGCGCCTTGTCGAAGGCGACGTGGCCGATGTCGCTCGTGAGGTGTTATCTGAGGGCGGTTTCGAAGGAGTCTTGCACTTCGCGGCCCGCTCCCTCGTGGGCGAATCTGTGGAGGCCCCGGCTGACTATTGGCAGCACAACGTGGTCACAACTCTAAAGCTGCTCAACGCTATGCGTGAATTCGAGGTCACCAACCTCGTCTTTTCCTCAACCGCTGCCACCTACGGTGAGCCGGCGCAAGTGCCGATCACGGAGACGATGCCCACCCAGCCGACGAACCCTTATGGCGCATCGAAGCTTGCCATCGACTACATGATTACCTCTTATGCCCAGGCCTATGGCTTGGGGGCGACTTCCCTGCGCTACTTCAACGTCGCCGGCGCCTACGGCGATATCGGAGAGAACCGCGAGGTGGAAACCCACCTCATTCCCCTTGTCCTGCAGGTAGCGCTGGGACATCGCGAAAAGATTTTCATCTTCGGCGATGACTACGACACCACCGATGGCACCGCAGTGCGCGATTACATCCACATTCGTGACTTGGCCGAAGCCCATGTCTTAGCGCTGGAGAACAATGCCGTTGGCACCCACCGCATCTACAACCTGGGCTCCGGGGACGGCTACTCGGTCAAGCAGGTTATTGAGGCCTGCCGCGAAGTCACTGGACACCCCATCCCAGCAGAGCTTGCGCCGCGCCGCGCTGGTGACCCCGCGACGCTCGTGGCGTCCTCAGACAAGATTAAATCCGAGCTCGGATGGAACCCGGGCCGCACCGACTTGAAGACCATCGTCACGGATGCTTGGAATTTCACCCGGCAGCTCGGCGAGCGGGCTCACTCCGCTCGGCGCTAAGCGTCTTTTCTTTAGGCTCCTCCCCTAGGGCGGTGTCATAAGCCTTGAGCGCCCCTGTATGAATCGAATCACGTACCTTTTCATGCAGGCCATGGCGGTACGCTTGGCACAGCAGCGCCCCGAGGCGGTGGCTGGGAAACTCCTCCGTGACGAGCTGCAATGCTGGTCCGGCAAGGATATCCCACTCCTGCTCCAACTGCGCTAATGCGAAAAGGGTCAGCGCATTCGCCCGCAGCTCCCCGCTGAATGTGCGGGCCGCTGCGAGGAGAAGGTCCGCCCCGGATTCGCCTGCCTGCGCGCAGATATCTACTACGAGGTCGCGCGTCCACGTCGTCGCGAGCCACACTGCGCAGGTTTCCAGTAGCTTGCTGTCCTGTTCTGCTTCTTCCACCGATGCCACTTGGTCAAGCGCCCACTGGGCATCCTCAAGAAAGTGATCCAGCAGGTCTTTGCGCTTCTTTCCGTGCGCAACGGCCACCTGCTCGCGATATCGCGTTGCCGAATCGCGGGCTTGCTGCGCTAAGACTTTAGCTTCTTCAGCGTCGAGGTAGCTATTCCCCGGCGCAAAGACGGAAAAGAAATCCTCCCGGTTTAGCTCAGGTACCACATTGTGGTCGACGCAAGAGCGCATCGAGGGGGCGTCGGTTAGCGCCGGTATAGTCCCCTCAACCCACTTCTTCATCGGCCCGCTACCGTCCGCGTTGACGGTTCCATGCAGCAATATATAAGGCGCATTCTGGGTGATTTCCTGGGCATACCACGCGGCGTCGATCTCCACCCCATCCTCAGCGCGGTCCAGGCCATAAAGCCAGTGGGACACTTCCCGCAGTTCGGTGAGAGGCTGCTTCGAGATGAGGAAGGCAAAGACACCTTCGCGGGCATGCTCCGCTAGTAGCGGTGCGATGTCTGTGATCGCTCCTTGGGCATCCGTGATGTCGACGCGAGCGAGCGGCCCCATGGCTGGGCCGCGTGGAGTGGTGTCGATGGCCATGAACACCACTGATTCGGTGGGATAGAAGCCTAAGAGGCCGGGGATGTTAGCGAGAAGATGACCTGGAGTTGTTATTGGTGGTGTACGGTCTGTGTGCGTTGAAAAAGTGTTCATACCCTGTAGCCTGAACCACCAACGGTAGCCACCGCTAGGGATACCCCGGCGCGCACGGCATATCTGTGGATAACAAGTCCGGACTGCCACTCAATCCATGGAAATCCACTGGGTTATCCACACCTTGGCAAAGGCAAGCCTGGAAGAAGTAATGACTATATGGCATGCTTGTACGATCAACACCAGTTCCCGCAGGCAGTCCCACATACGCAGCCTCCCGGGTTTGTGTTCTCCTTGGAGCACCATTTCAGCTGGGAATAGGCAGCAAGCCTTAAGCGTTGCATGACACAGAACGCTGATGAAGTCCGTACGCTCGTTAAGAAGCGCACGATGAGAAGGAGGAGTCACTACCATGCAGGAAGAACAGCGCCGCATGTATGAGCTGGAGTATCCCGCTCCAGTGATCAAGGATGATTCGACTCCAGACAACGGCCCCACGATGATCGTTGCTATGAATGGTTATGCCGACGCCGGACAAGCCGTCGAAGCCAGTGCCGATCACCTCAAGGCCGCTTTGGAAAACCGCCAGCTGGCCTCGTTTAACAATGACGAGCTCATTGATTACCGCTCGCGCCGCCCCGCCGTCACCATCGATCATGACCGCACGGTGGAGATTGAGAACACTGACTTGGGTATCAAGGTGCTGCGGGATAACTCTGGCACTCCATTCTTGCTTCTTTCGGGCCCTGAACCGGACTTGCGGTGGGAGGCCTTTACTGATGCGGTAGTGAACTTGGTGGAGAAATTCGATATCAAGAACACCATCATGCTCTACTCGGCCCCCATGCCGGTGCCGCACACCCGCCCCACTGTGGTAACAGCGCATGGCAATTCGCCGGAGCTCCTTAACTCAATGGTGCGCATGGAATCCACCATGATGGTCCCCGGCGCCGCCGCCCTGTATATCGAGCGAGCCTTGGACAAGAAGGGCCGCCGCGTTGCCGGGTACACCGCCCATGTTCCGCACTACTTGGCCGCCTCCCCGTACCCGTCGGCCACGCTGCGTCTTTTGGATTCGGTGGCAACCGCAGCTGGCCTCAACATCCCACTGGGCAGCTTGGAGGCAGACGTGACTCGCGTTAACCAGCAGTTGGAGGAGCAGGTTACCAACTCTGAGGAAATTGCAGGCGTGGTCCACCAGCTGGAGGAGCAGTACGACGCCTACATGGAGCGCTACCGCTCCCGCCACCCGCAGGCCATCATGCCTGGCGAAGAGCACATGCCTACTGGTGAGGAGATCGGAGCAGACTTTGAAGCTTTCCTGGCGGGCCTCGACGACAATCCGGATATCCTCTCCGATGATATCGATGACCGCGAAGACAACTATGGGCGGGAGCAAGGACCCGGCTCGGATATGGACGATGACGTCTAATCGCGGTTAGATCTACCGCACGAGCACAGGCACCGAGGACAGCCATCTGGGGATCCGGGGTGGAGGCCTAGTCCGCGGTGCTTTTCGCCTAAGGTGGGACGGGTGAACCTTTCTCAGATGTTGCCCGATCTCGCCGAAGTCCCCGAGTCGATGGTTGATGAGGCCATCTGGGACACATTTTTGTCCTGGACTTCTGGCCGTGGTATTTCGCTTTACCCAGCGCAGGAAGAAGCCTCCCTCGGCATTCTTGCCGGGGATAACGTCATCCTGGCAACTCCCACTGGTTCCGGCAAATCCATGGTGGCCAACGCCGCCCACTTCATTGCTTTGGCGCGCGGCCAGCGCAGCTTCTACACCGCACCCATCAAGGCCTTGGTGAGCGAAAAATTCTTCGCGCTCTGCGAGATTTTCGGCCCCGAGAACGTCGGCATGATGACCGGTGATGCCACGGTCAACGGCTCCGCTCCCATCATCGCCGCGACGGCTGAGATTGTGGCCAATATTGCGCTGCGTGATGGCGCGGAAGCCGCCATTGATCAGGTAATCATGGATGAGTTCCATTACTACTCCGAGCCTGATCGCGGCTGGGCCTGGCAGGTTCCGCTGTTGGAGCTACCGAAGGCCCAATTCTTGCTCATGTCCGCCACCTTGGGCGATACCGCCTGGCTGGAGAAGGATTTGACGGAGCGTACCGGCCGTACGACGACTCTGGTAGCGGGAACAACTCGCCCAGTGCCCCTCGACTTCTCTTATGTCTTTTCCGCGGTCCACGAAACCATCGAAGAATTGCTCGCCGATGGCAAGGCCCCTGTCTATGTCGTCCACTTCTCCCAGCGCGAGGCCTCAGAGCGCGCGCAGGCGTTGACTTCCCTGTCGAAGATCATCACCCCGGAGGAGAAGGAGGCCATTGCAGCTGAGCTCGCGGGCTTCCGCTTCACCACGACGTTTGGCAAAGACCTCTCTAAGCTTCTGCGTAAGGGAATCGGTGTGCACCACGCTGGTATGTTGCCGAAATATCGGCGCTTGGTTGAGCGCCTGGCCCAGAAGGGCCTTCTCAAGATTATTTGCGGCACCGATACTTTGGGCGTGGGCATCAACGTCCCCATTCGCACAGTCCTGATGACCGGCCTTGCCAAATATGATGGAACCCGCCAGCGCATTCTGAAGTCTCGCGAGTTTCACCAGATTGCCGGCCGCGCTGGCCGCGCCGGTTATGACACGGAAGGCACCGTCGTCGTGCAGGCGCCGGAGTATGAGATTGAGAACGCCAAGGCGCGGCGCCGTGTGGGCGATGACCCAGCAAGGCTCAAGAAGCTGAAAAAGAAGTCTGCGCGCGACGGTGAAGTGTCGTGGTCGGAACAGACTTACGCACGGCTTATCGACGCCGAACCGGAGCAACTAACGTCCCAATTCCGAGTGTCCAATTCCATGTTGCTCAACGTGCTCGCCCGGCACGGCAACGGCTACGAGCATCTCAAGCACCTGCTGCGCACCAGCCACAACACGCGTGCCCGCCAGAACGAAGACATCCTGACGGCATTGAGTCTGTTCCGGGGACTTCTCAATTCGGGCGTAGTGCAAAAGTCTACGAAGGGGCTCGATATCTACGGCCGTCCCTACCACGTCGTGCGAGAGATGCCGCGCGATTTCGCCCTCAACCAGCCTTTAGGACCCTTCGCGCTGGCAGCGCTCACCTTATTAGATCCAGAATCGGATACTTATGCACTCGACGTCATCTCTGTCTTTGAATCGGTGCTGGATGATCCTCGCCAGGTACTCATTGCCCAACAGAAGCAGCGGCGCGGTGAGGAAATCGCGGCGCTCAAGGCCGAGGGCGTGGACTATACCGAGCGCATGGCCATCGTGGAAGACATCACGTGGCCAAAGCCTCTGGAAGAGCTCCTCGAACAGTCCTATGAGACCTTCTGCCAGACCAACCCATGGGCGAAGGAGTTCGAGCTGCGGCCTAAGTCTGTAGTGCGCGACATGCTGGAGAGCGCCATGACTTTTTCCGATCTCGTCGCCACCTACGGTCTGGCCCGCTCGGAAGGCGTCATTTTGCGCTACCTGACCGATGCCTGGCGCACGCTCAAGCAGTCTATCCCTGCGGAGTTCCTCACAGAGGAACTCGAGGACATTATCGTCTGGCTCGGGGAGCTTATCCGCCAAGTCGATTCTTCGCTTGTCGACGAGTGGGCTGAGATGGCTGGCGAGGACTCCCCCATTTCCCAGGAAGATTTGGACCGCGAGTTGGCCTTCGGAGTCGAGGATCCCACCGCCTTGACCGCGAATCAGCGGGCTTTCAGCATCATGGTGCGCAACTACTTCTTCCGCCTTGCCCAACTCTTTGCGTTGGAGAAGGAAGAGCGCTTGGCAGACCTGTTGGACTACTTGGAGGAGATTCCTGACTTTAGCCGTGCCCTCGATGACTACTTCGATGACTACGATGACATTGACACTGGGCCAGCGGCTAGGGGCCAGGAATACTTCCTCCTGGACAAGGGCGACGCAGGTTCGGGCGCTCGTGGCGTTGGCGGCTCGCGGTCGTGGACCGTGCGTCAGATCCTTAAGGACCCAGAGGGTGATAATTCCTATCAGCTCGTTGGCACCGTAGATCTCGATGCCTCCGATGAAGCCGGGGAGGTACGGCTATCCGAGCTGCGCGTGGAGTACTAGGGCGCATAAGCAGGGACTATTAATACCCCCCTTTCTGAATTAATATTTTCTACACACCGCATATTATGCGTATGATTGGGGAATGAGTACGCCACAGCAGATAGACGAACGCAAGCTTTCCCCTATCCCTCACGCCAGCGCAGCGCCTGCGGCCGAGCGCCTCACCCCCGGCTCCTTCACCATGAAGGTCCTCAACGGCATCTCCATCGCCGTCGTTGTGTCGCTCGTCCCACAAGCACTGCTCGGTGAATTAGCCAAGGCGCTACTCCCCTTGTGGTCCGGCGCAGCCACCGTCATTGCACTGACGGGCTTAGCCGCAAGCCTCTTGCCGGTAATGATTGGTGTCCTCGTGGGCATCGAATTCAAGATGACCCCCATCCAGACTGCTGCGGTCGGCATTGCTTCCTTCTGCGGCTCAGGCGTGGCCACTGTTAATCCCGAAGGCGGTTTCTTCCTCAAAGGCACCGGTCTTGTTATCAACTCAGGCCTTACCGCAGCCATAGCAGTGGGATTATTGCTCTTTATCGGCGACAGGCTGAAAAATTACTCTATTTTGTTGCTATCCACCATCGTGACGCTGGTGGCGGGCACCATCGGTTGGGCTGTCACCTTCCCCATCGTCAAGGTCTTCACTCTTTGGCTGGGCAACTTGGTCAATGGGGCAACTACTTTGCAGCCGGTTCTCATGGGTGTTGTCCTCGCCGTCCTTTTCGCCATCATGATTGTCTCTCCAGTCTCCACAGTCGGCATTGCCACTGCCATCTTCATTGACGGCATCGCCTCCGGTACCGCGAACCTGGGCGCCGTCGCCGCTGGGTTCACACTCCTCGTTGCCGGCTGGCGCGTCAACGGCTTCGCCACCTCTATCCTGCATGTTTTGGGTTCCCCGAAGGTGCAAATGGCCAACATGCTATCCAAGCCAGTCACCTTCCTGCCCGTGATATGCTCCGCTGCCGTGCTGGGCGGCGTCGGTGGCGCTTTAGGAATCTCCGGCACCCCTATCTCTGCTGGCTTTGGCATCTCCGGCCTCATGGGCCCACTGGCAGCCCTCAATTACGAAGGCTGGGGTTGGAGCGCCAGCAACGTGATGATTATTACCTTCGTTTATGTCATCCTTCCCCTCGCCCTTGCGCTGCTCTTTTGCTGGCTCTTTGAAAAGGTTCTGCACCTGACTAGGGCTGAGTACTTTTCTCTCGACTTTAAGTAGGTATCCGGGGAGTACAGTGGGGACCGCTATGAACGAACAGAACACCCCGCCCACCGGCATCCGCCTCGCAGGCGTTCATTTTGAGACGCACGAAGACGCCGTCACCGTGCATTGGCTCCTTGGAGGAATGCCCCACCACCGTGACGTCGTGTTCACCCTGCACACCCTCGATCTGGAGCTCACCGCTCACTTCGAACAAGAGCAGCTCACGTCGATGGAAATCTCTTCCTTCGGCGAGGACACCAGGGACGCCCACCGTCGGGTTGATTACCCCTACGAGTACACCCCGGAAGAGTTGACTGTTACCCTCCCCACCGCTCATTTCAACCTCTCGGAAGAAGTGTTTACCATGGCTCTTTCCGTGGACGGTGCGGCATGCGGTGAATGGACCGGCACTATAATCTAAGCCTTCACTCTCTGCATTCAGCTAAGCCTACACACGCTTTACAAGGCCCTGACCAGCGGCGATACTGGAACATAAGAAGTTCTCTAGACAACTGCGAAAGCACTAGAGAGCCACGCATATTCTGGTATCCAAGGAGCTGGCAATGCCACAACATATCAGCGAACCCCACGGAGCCTCACACAACGCTCGTCTGAACTCTCTTCGCGCAGGTGTACTTGGGGCTAACGACGGCATCGTCTCCGTCGCGGCACTTCTACTTGGCGTCGTTGGTTCTGGGGCGTCGGCAAGCGCCATCCTCACCGCCGGCCTAGCCGCAACGGTGTCGGGCGCTGCCTCCATGGCACTCGGAGAATATGTCTCTGTTTCGGCACAACGCGACTCCGAGCGCATGATGATAGACAAGGAGACCCGCGAGCTGGCAGATCTCCCCGAGCAAGAGCATGCCGAGCTCGTTTCTATGCTCGCCAGCTACGGCATGCATACCGAAACCGCGGATACTGCCGCCCGCGAGATCGCTGCCGAAGATAGACTTCTCGAGGCACACCTTCGACTGGAGATGGGCATTGATGGCGAAGACCTGACAAATCCTTGGCACGCCGCGTTTTGGTCGGCCGTATCCTTCCTTGCCGGCGCCGCACTCCCCCTGTTATCAATCTTCCTCGCACCCATGAGCATGGCTGCAGCAACAGTCGCCATTGTTACCCTGATCGCCCTGGCAATCACGGGCTACGTTTCGGCACGCCTCGCTGACACGGATGCCGCGCGCTCCGTCTTCCGCCTGGTTATCGGTGGTGCGCTCGGCTTAGCCATCACCTATGGCATCGGCGTAGCCTTCGGCGGGGTCATCGGCTAGCCCATGCTAGGACACTTTCCTCTGCCCCAGGTCCGGGCCCAAGCCGACAATGCACAAAGTCCCACTCACCGCAGTGCGAGCGGTGAGTGGGACTGCTTAACTGCGCTTGGGAAAGCGCACTGAGTCATTTACTCAGCGGAGCGTACGGCTTCGGCCTGGAGCGCTTGTGCAACGGCCTCAACCACACCAGCGACCTTGATGCCTTCCCAAATCTGCTCCTTGGTCACGCCTTCCTCGAGGAGAGTATTAGCGTGTGCGGACAGGCAGTGCTCGCAGCCGTTGATGGCGGAGACGACGGTGCTCCACAGCTCGAACGTAGCCTTGTCTACGCCAGGCTTAGCAATGATATTCATGCGCAGACCAAACTTGACCTGGGCAAAATCATCACCCAACCAGCTCTTTGCGCGGTAGGCCACGTTGTTCATAGCCATCACCGTGGCGGAGCCGAGAGCTGCGTCAATTGCCTCCTCGCTGAGGTGCTCGCGAGCTTCCTCAAGAATCTCCGACAGCACCAGGTCATTGCGGGTCGCAGCAGCGGCAGCAACCAAGCTGCCCCACAGCTGCTCCTCATTCAGCTCGGTGCTACGCGTAAGGGAACCAATGTTGAGCTTCTGATCCTTGGCATATGCCGGAAGCGCGGACTTCAGATTTTCGATGGACACTGATCTAACTCCTTTAAGGTTGGGCGGTTGTGCTTAGTGCTGGTTTATAGAGCGGACTTAACAACCTCGAGCTTGTCGATGTTCTTGGTCGGGTCATTAGCCTCCCAGTTGCAGGCACAGACCTCTTCAGACTGCAGGGCGTCCAGCACGCGCAGAACCTCATCTACGTTGCGGCCGACAGCATCCGGAGTCACGGACACGAACTGGATAACACCGTCCGGGTCGATGATGAAGGTAGCGCGGTCAGCAACACCGTCGGCGTTTTCCACACCGAGGGCACGGATCAGGTCGTGGCGAATATCAGAGAACATCGGGAACGGAACTTCCTTCAGCTCCGGGTGGGTTGCACGCCAGTTGAAGTGCGCGAACTCGTTATCGGTGGAGCCGCCAAGAACCTGGGTATCGCGGTCCAGGAATTCCTCGTTCAGCTTGCCGAAAGCCGCAATTTCAGTCGGGCAGACGAAGGTGAAGTCCTTCGGGTAGAAGAACACGACCTTCCACATTCCCTGGTACTTGTCCAGAGATACCTGCTCGAAGTAGTCCTCCGGCTGGTTAGCGTTGACGTCGTGGAGGTCGCCTCCCTTCAGCGCGGTCAGCTCGAACTCCGGGAACTTCTCACCAACGGTCAAGATAGGCATAGAAGACTCATCTCCTTTAATAGTCACAACAATGCACAAATGTGATGTAAATCTCTACGACCGCACACCACTTTGCCTTTTGGCTAGTACGCAGTCGCTCGCTTGTTAAGTATGCCACGGAAGGCTTTGCGCGTCAATAGGCTCCACGAATTAGAGATGTTAGAGTTATAGGCATGAACAATAAGGAGTATCGCCCAACCCTTGCCCAGTTGCGTACCTTCGTCACGATTGCGGAAAACAAGCACTTTGGAACCGCAGCCGCCAAACTCGATATCTCCCAACCTTCGCTCTCCCAGGCCCTCGTCGCACTCGAGCAAGGTTTGGGAGTACAGCTGATCGAACGCTCGACCCGCAAGGTCATCGTGACGTCGACAGGTGAAGCGCTACTGCCTTATGCCAAGGCAGCACTCGAAGCTTCCGACGCTTTCCTCAGCCAAGCGCGCGGCGCTAGCGGCACGCTTACCGGCCCCCTCACTATCGGCATCATCCCCACCATCGCGCCCTATATTTTGCCGGGGATACTGCAGTCCATCAGCGAGACCTATCCCGATTTAGAACCCCGCTTCGTCGAGGAACAGACCCAGCACCTGCTAGACAAGCTGCGCGAGGGCAACCTGGACCTGGCCATTGTTGCCCTGCCCACCGAAGCCCCCGGAATGGTGGAGATTCCTCTCTACAGCGAGGCCTTCACCGCAGTCACCCCGGCAGAGCACCCACTTGCGGGTCGAAAGGATCTCACGCTCGAGGATCTAGGGCACCTTGATCTGCTCCTGCTTGACGACGGCCACTGTCTCCGCGACCAAGTCCTCGACCTGTGCCGCCGCGCGAAGGTCAATCCCTCCGAAGCCACCAATGCCGTCACTCGAGCCTCGTCGCTGACTACTATCTTGCAGCTGGTCATGGGAAACCTCGGCGCCACTCTCGTCCCCGAGTCCGCCCTGGCAACGGAATGCCAGAATCCGCGGCTCTCCGTCGCACACTTTGCCCCTTCTGTCACGGCGGAGCGGCACGTGGGGCTTGTCTTCCGCTCTTCCGCTGCCCGTGCCGATGAGTTCAGCGCTTTCGGGACCTTGGTCACCGCTGCCTTCCGCGACGCCGCGGAGCGTTCCCGGACACTTTTCACGGCCTCCTAACTGTTCCCCAGCTCCAGCATCAGAGCTAAAGAAGACGACAACGCCGCCCCTAACTCACCTCATGAAGTCAGGGGCGGCGTTGCGTATCGATTCGACAGCTTAAGCCTTAGGCTGCAGGAGCATAGCGACCCTGGCACTGGCGGCACAGGTGTGCGGTTGCCAGCTGCAGTGCCGGCGCGATGATGATCAGTGCCAAGCCCAGGGTGATGAGGGAGGCGAAAGCCATCAGACCGGACAGGACAATGAACAGCAAGATGTGACCGTAGTTTTCCTTGCCCAGCTTCAGACCCTGGGAGAAAGCCTCACCAACGGAGGAGCTATCGGCTGCCAACCACGGCATGAGAGTGAAGAAGGGCTGAATGAACAGCGCAATCAGCATGACGATGATGACTCCGCCGAAGATAGAGCCAACGAGTGCAAAAATATCATTTTCACTGAGCTGCTCTGGGTTCTGGAGGTCCACACCTGCCACACCACCGAGGCCCACCATAAACAGGCCGACGATGACGATCACCAAGACAATCGCACCAAGAATGCCCAAGACGATGTTCACCACGAGCGGCGGTACCCATCGAACACCCTGGAACAGGGTGCCCCACGTGGGGCTCGGCTTGTCGATTTCACGGTAGGCCAAACGATAAACAACCAGAGCAATGACAAAGGACAGGATGGACACCGCGAAGGAGAAGAGGTCCAACATAATGGAGGTCTCCGCCCCATCGGCGCTCTGCGCACCAACGCTGATTCCAATTTGTGGGACAAACTGAATAGCGAACACGACGACGGCGCCCAGCACCCACAAAAGTGCGTTACTGAGCGCGGCTTTGAATCCCCATTTGATCGCTTCGATAGCGCTGACCGGACCGGTGTAGGCCGGGCCGGCGCCTGGGCCTGGGCCTTCGTAGCTGGAGTCGCTTCCATAGCCCGCACCAGCGTAGCCCGGCTGGCCAGCCTCGTACCCACCATAGGATTGGGAGCCGTAGTCGCCGCCGCCATAATTGCCGTAGCTGCTGGACTGGCCGAAGCCAGCCTGATCTTCTGGGTGAGAAGTAGGCTCGTATTTGGGAAGTTCGCCGTTGTTTCCGGAGGAGTCGCCGGAGTTATGAGCCGGGTTGCTGCCAAAGCCCCGGTTGGAGTCGTTATCCTCCGGCTTCGATTCAAAAGGATTAGTCATAAACTATGCCCTTCATTGATTAGTGTTCGTGCAGTAAACACGAGGGTACCAATATCTCCACCTCGACCTGTGAGCGAATAGCCTTCCGAGTAGACTTTTAGGTCGATTATGACTGCTACTCGCGAAGACCTTTACGGCGCTCTCACTTCGGTTTCCTTGAGTGATGAGCGCGCTTTCCGCCGTCGCCTGCGCAAGGCCCGCTCCCCCAAGGCCCTGAATGCCATTGGAGCCGATATCGCAGCCGCCCAAGACAAGGTGCGCACCATCGATGCGCATGTACCACCCATTACCTACCCCGAACAGCTTCCCGTCACTGGGCGCCGCGATGATATCGCCGAAGCTATCGAGAATAATCAGGTAGTCATCATCGCCGGTGAGACTGGTTCGGGAAAGACCACCCAGATTCCCAAAATCTGTTTGGAGCTCGGCCGCGGGCGTCGAGGGCTCATTGGGCATACTCAGCCACGACGTTTGGCAGCGCGCACGGTTGCTGAGCGCATTGCAGAAGAGCTTGACCAGTCCATCGGGGACTCAGTCGGCTATGCCATCCGCTTCGATGACCGAGTCTCCTCCACCACCGCAGTGAAACTCATGACGGACGGCATCTTGCTAGCAGAAATGCAGCGTGACCGCTTCCTCAACGCCTATGACACAATCATCATCGATGAGGCACACGAGCGTTCGCTCAACATTGATTTCCTCCTCGGCTACCTTAAAAGGCTTCTTCCCAAGCGCCCGGACCTGAAGGTCATCATCACCTCCGCCACCATTGATCCGGAACGCTTCGCCAAGCACTTCGCTGACGCTCACGGTGAACCAGCGCCGATCATCGAGGTATCGGGGCGTACCTACCCCGTGGAGATCCGCTACCGCCCGCTCGAGGTCGAATCAGGCGGAAAGACCATCGACCTCGATCCCCTGGACGCCCTCTGCGAAGCCATCGAAGAACTCATGGCCGAAGGCGAAGGAGACATTCTGTGCTTCTTCCCGGGCGAGCGCGATATCCGCGACGCCATGGAAGCCATCGAAGGGCGCCATTGGCGCAACGTGGAGGTCACTCCGCTCTTCGGACGACTGTCCAACCAGGAACAACATCGCGTCTTCCGCTCGCACCGCGGCCGCCGAATCGTGCTCTCTACCAACATCGCTGAGACCTCATTGACGGTGCCTGGCATTCGCTATGTCGTCGACACGGGCACCGCGCGCATCTCGCGCTATTCCACTCGCACCAAGGTGCAAAGACTGCCCATTGAGCCGATCTCCCAAGCAAGCGCTAACCAGCGCTCAGGCCGATGTGGTCGCGTTGCCGATGGCATTGCCATCCGCCTCTACAGTGAACAGGACTTCCTCTCCCGGCCAGAATTCACCGACCCCGAAATCCTGCGCACCAACCTGGCCAGCGTCATCCTGCAAATGATCTCGTTGCGCCTCGGTGATATCGCCGACTTCCCCTTCGTTCAATCCCCCGAACCGAAGGCCGTGCGCGATGGTCTGCTCCTCCTCCACGAATTGGGCGCACTCGAGGGCAAAGAAAAAGGTGGGCTGCCGGTACTGACCCGAATTGGACGCAACCTGGCCCGCATCCCCGTGGATCCGCGCATGGCCCGCATGCTCGTTGAAGCCAACACCTCCGGATGCCTCCACGACGTCATGGTCATTGTTGCCGCGATGACAATCCAGGATGTGCGCGAGCGGCCTACCGACAAGCAAGCGCAGGCTGACCAAGCCCATGCTCGTTTTAAAGACAAGTCTTCAGACTTTATGGCAATGCTCAACCTGTGGGACTTTGTCCAAGAAGCTCGCGAGGAGATGAGCGGCAATGCTTTCCGCAAACGGATGAAGGCCGATTTCCTGCACTATATGCGCATCCGCGAGTGGTTCGACCTGGTGCGGCAGCTGCGGGACGTCACCAAGCAGCTCGGGTGGAACGCTCAAGAGGGCACCGAACGGCGCCCCGATGACATCCACATGTCGTTGCTCTCTGGCCTGCTGTCCAACATCGGCGCACGTGACGGTAACTCCAAGGAGTTCATTGGCGCGCGCAATACCCGCTTCCTTGTTTTCCCGGGATCAGCGCTCACAAAGAAGCCACCGGAGTTCCTCATGGCAGCCGAGCTGGTGGAAACCTCGCGACTGTGGGCACGCGATGTTGCCGCCATCGACCCGGCCTGGGTGGAAAAACTGGCGAAGGATCTGTTGAAACACAACTATTCCGATCCAACATGGTCACGGAAGCGTGGCTCAGCGGTCGTTACCCAACGCTCGACGTTGTACGGCGTCACCGTGGTCGCAGACCGGTCGGTGCCCTACCACCGCGTCGATCCTGCGGCGGCACGCGATATGTTCATTCGCAATGCGCTTGTCGACGGCGAATGGACCACCCACCATCACTTCTTCCACGACAACAAGCGCAAGCTTGCCGAGGCCTCCGAGTATGAGGAGAAGGCCCGTCGGCGCGGTCTCGTGGTGGATGAAGACACGCTCTTCGACTTCTATGACCAGCGAATCCCCGAGTCTGTCACCACTGCCCGTCACTTCGATTCTTGGTGGAAGAAACAGAAGAACAAGCACTCTTTGGACTTCGACCCGGAAGCACTCCTCGAAGAGGACCACGCTGTTACTGAAGAGGCTTTCCCCGACCGATGGCTGAAGGGAAGCATCGACTACGACCTCTCTTATAAATTTGAACCCGGTGACCCCCTCGATGGTGTCACGCTCATGGTCCCTGTCCCCCTCCTTGCGGGATTGGACTCCGGGGGCTTCGACTGGCTCGTACCCGGCCTGCGGCTAGAGCTGGTAACGGAGCTGATTCGCTCACTCCCGAAGGCTCTTCGGCGCACTGTGGTTCCAGCACCCGAATTCGCTGAACGAGCGCTGCCCAAGCTTGTGCCCTATGAAGGCGCACTCACTGAGCAACTCGCTGCTGTTCTGCAAGAAATGGGCGGCCAAGGCATCAACGCAGGGGATTTCCGCCCCGACCAGCTCCCTCCGCACCTGCGCATGAACTACGCGGCAGTGGACAAACGAGGAAAGGTCATCGATTCCGATCGGGACTTGAAGGCGCTCGTGCAACGCCAAGCCGGGCATATCTCGTCCTCCGTCTCGCGTGTTGGCCGGGCAGCTGAATCCACCGCCGTCAAGGAATGGTCAAAGGACACTCTGGGCGCTATCGATGAAGAGGTAACCACTGTCGTTGATGGGCACGAGGTCACCGCCTATCCAGCACTCGTAGCAACGAAGGAAGGCGTCGCTCTCAAGGTGCACCCGACAAAAGCGGCTGCCGACGCCTCCATGATCACCGCCACCCTCACCTTGTTGCTTCGGGAAATCTCCGTGAGTGCACAACAGATGGTCAAGGGCTTACCGCTACAGCAGCGGGTAGCTGTCGACTCCTACCCACACGGCGGAGCCGAAGGGTTGGTCAACGATGCACGAGTAGCCGCAGTGCGCGACATCATGATGGAGAAGGGCGGGCCCGTAAGAACTCCTGAGGAGTTTACCGCCTTGCTGAACGCCGTAAAGCCTGAGGTCCCGGGGCGTGTGCGTCAGGCGGTGGTGGCCATTGCCCCAGGGTTGGCAGAGTACTCCAACCTCAACGCTGAGCTGAAGCACTGGGAGGGGCCGGCAATCGATGATATTCGCGCTCAGCTCGACTTCCTATTGCCACCGCACGCCATCACCGTGCATGGAATCCAGCACTTGCGCCACCTACCGCGCTATATCCAGGCTGCACGTATCAGGCTTGATGATATGAACCTGGATCCAGATCGTGACGCTGACCGCCAGGCAGATGTCGACGAGGCCAAGGCCTACCTGAATAATCGTTTGCGCTCCTTGCCTGCAGGCCGCGAGAAGACGCGTGAAGTTAAGGAGATCTTGTGGATGATCGAGGAGTTGCGCGTATCGCTCTTCGCGCAACGCCTAGGAACCGCTCATGCGGTGTCTGTTCGGAGAATCCAAAAGGCCGCGGATAAATTGCGCTAGAAGCTATCGCGGTCACGCCGACGCATCAGGCGAATTTCCGATTCGAAGTCGTCTGCGCTTTCGAAAGACTTGTATACGGAGGCGAAGCGCAGGTAGGCGACCTCATCGAGATCGCGGAGAGGCTCCAAGATGGCAAGGCCGATGTCGTTGGCATTGACTTGGGAGGACCCATGACTGCGCACGGTCTCCTCGACTTCTTGTGCAAGCTTCTTCAGAGCATCATCACTTACATCACGCCCTTGGCACGCGCGTTTGACGCCGCGAATCAGCTTGTCGCGGCTGAAGGGCTCCGCTAAGCCATTGCGCTTGACTACCGACAGGACCGCCTTTTCGATCGTGGTAAAACGGCCTTTACATGCGGCGCATTCGCGACGCCGCCGGATTGAGGTTCCACTATCAATCACGCGCGAATCGATGACTCGTGACTGTTCATTGTGACAGAACGGGCAATACATAGTGCCGTAACCTTCCTCTCCGCCGATGCGCCTTGCTTCCCCGGCCCAAGGAATTCTAGCGCGAAGTTGCCTCCGCGGTAGCTGAAGCACCATTGTTACTAGGAACCTCACTATCGATGCTGAGGCCACCCCACACTGTTCCAATAAAGACTGCAGCGCCAAAGACCGCGCCCAAAACATAGTTACCTACGTTCGACCCACCACGCCGGCTCCGCGACACACTCCGCGGGGAAGAAACACAGGATGGTGCCGAGCTGATCGTGCGCCCCTGTGTTCTACCCTCCGAAGAGAGCGTTCGAACAACAGACGAGCCACGGGAAGAAGTAGGTGATAATTCATGGGTTCGCACCTGGCCCTGCACAGGATCCCAAATTGCCGCCGGAGGGACCAGCACTGCCGTATTGCGAGGCTTCCGACGAACATCCCTACGCAGTACAGAGGCATTATTGAGAGCGATAGCCATGACGGCTCCTTTCTAGTTCTTCCTTCTCCATCGACGCAATATCCGAAGTATAAGAATCCAGGCAGACACTTTCGAACATCACCATCGACCAACCGTTCGATTTAGCGTGTATGTTCGATTTATAGCACCGTCTCGAAAATTTGTCCACAATTCGGCGACGCCAGTCGAACATTTTTTCCTGTCGTGCTAAAAAGGAAAGCGGAAGCACCACCGGCAGTCCCATACATGCCTGGCACGCCAAAGCCTCAACCACGAATGTGCACATCGCAATAGTTTTAGGAGAAAGAATGGCCCGCAAATCCAAGCGAAGCGACCACCCTTCCCTCGACACCCTGTCCGCCCGCCAGCGCCGCATCCTGGAGGTTATCCATGATGCCGTAATGCTCCGCGGATACCCGCCAAGCATTCGTGAGATCGGTGATGCCACCGGCCTACAGTCCACATCATCCGTGGCCTACCAGCTGAAGCAGCTTGAGGAGAAGGGCTTCCTGCGCCGCGATCCAAACAAGCCGCGCGCCGTTGATGTCCGCCACTTCCCCGGTGCCGAAGACTCGAAGAAGCCCGGCCGCAAGACAAGCCAGGCAAACAAGTCTCCGGATCTTTCCACCCCCGATATCCCTGAGGACGCAGCGACGCCGAACTATATCCCTGTTGTCGGCCGCATTGCCGCAGGTTCCCCAATTACCGCCGAAGAAAACGTTGACGCTTATTTCCCCATGCCGGGCGAAATCCTTGGCAGCGGCGAACTTTACATGCTGCAGGTCGTGGGCGATTCTATGCAGGACGCCGGAATCCTCAACGGCGATTGGGTGATTATTCGCTCACAATCCGTCGCAGAGGAAGGCGAGTTCGTCGCCGCTCTCCTGGACGGCGAAGAAGCTACCGTAAAGGAATTTCACCGCGACTCTTCCGGCGTCTGGCTTCTCCCCCATAATGATGCCTACTCCCCCATCAAGGGCGACGAAGCTGAGATCATGGGCAAGGTAGTGTCAGTTTTCCGCAAGCTCTAGGAATCATCACTTCGCAGCCACCCCCAGGGCCCTACCCACCCCGCAGTGCCAGTCCACTCGGTGCGGGCGTAAAGGGCCGGGGGATTGTTTCTTTCTACCCCCTTGTGTGTGTACATGCCCGATTCCTACCGCTTTAGCGTCCGACATCACACATTTGCATATGTGCAGGTTATAACTGAATTTTTGCACTAAGACGGCAATCGCAATGTGAGTTTTTCTTTGTTTCGTTCCGTTTTCTTCACATTCAGTGGGACAATAGAAGCATCGCCGCAACATTCGTTGCTCTTTTCGTTCACACGCCCCAGCCCCGTTTCCTTTCCGCGGCGGGCGCAGTGACCACCACAGGCAGACTTCACCGGGAGGAACTATGTACGCAGAAGAGCGTCGCCGACAAATTGCCTCATTGACCGCCGTCGAAGGCCGTGTCAATGTCACCGAACTTTCTGAACGCTTCGATGTTACCGCTGAGACGATTCGCCGCGATCTCGCGGTTTTGGACCGGGAAGGAGTCGTGCACCGAGTCCATGGTGGTGCGGTTGCCTCCCAATCCTTCCAAACCGCGGAGTTAACCCTTGATACCCGTCAACGCTCGGCCACGGGCGCCAAGATGGCCATTGCGCGCGCTGCGCTGGAACAGCTCCCCGATGGCGGCAGCATCTTCCTCGACGCCGGCACCACGACGAATGCGCTTGCCGATCTCATTGGCCAGCGCTATTCGGCAGGTCAGTTCAGCATCGTCTCCAACAGCCTGCCGATCGCCCTTTCGCTAGCCAGCAACGGGGTATCCGAAGTCCAGCTCCTTGGCGGTACAGTACGGGCAATTACCCAGGCCGTGGTTGGTGATACCGCCCTTCGCACCATGGCGCTCATGCGTGCCGACGTGGCTTTTGTCGGCACCAACGCACTGACCATTGATCACGGTCTCTCAACGGCAGACTCGCAAGAGGCTGCGATCAAGTCCGCTTTCGTCACCAATGCGCACCGCGTCGTCGTACTGTGCGATTCTTCAAAGCTGGGCAATGACTACCTCGTGAGCTTTGCGTCCCTCGATGAAATTGATGTCGTTATCACCGATGCCGGCGCGCCCGCTTCCTACGTTGAAGCGCTGCGTGAGCACGGCATTGAGGTGATCATTGCTGCAGAGAAGTAGGCGCTTTAGCCCCTAGATCGTTTCAGGAGGTGTGCACCCCTTCATGGTGAGGGGCACACACCTCCTGCGCATTCACAATAATCTAGGACGCTTGGAATTGCTCCAATAGGTCAATCACCGCGGCGCGGGCATCAGCTGGGCCCTCAGCGTTTACTGCTGCGTCCGACATCTTCTGGCATTGCTCAAGAGTGACCTCAGCAAGCTGTGCGCCAACACCTGCGACCGCAGTCGACGCCGCAGACAGTGAAGTCACACCAAGGCCAGTTAGCACGCAGGCGAGCATGGGATCTGCTGCTGCTTCGCCGCAGACGCCCACCGGAACATTATTATCGCGCCCGACCACGCAGGTGTGCTGGATCAAACGCAACACGGCCGGTTGCCACGGATCAGTCAAGTAGGCCAGCTGGGGCGATAGGCGGTCAGCGGCCATAGTGTACTGCGTCAAGTCATTGGTACCGATGGACACGAAGTCGAGGTGCGGCAGGATAGTATCCGCCATCAGGGCTGCAGCCGGTACCTCAATCATCGCACCAGCCGTGAGCCCACGCTCGCGACAGAGTTCGGCGAACCACTTTGCCTCGACTGCCGTGGCCACCATCGGTGCCATAACCCACGTCGTGGCACTTTCGGCACGCTTTTCTGCGGCCTGCGCGATGGCATCGAGCTGACGGGTCAAAAGTGCCTCGTTATCGCGGGCGATGCGCAGGCCGCGGACGCCCAAGGCGGGGTTCTCCTCAGAGTCTAACGTGGCATAGGAGATCGGCTTATCAGAACCAGCATCGAGCGTTCGAACAACGACCTTGGAGTCCGGGAAAGCGTTGAAAACCTTGCCGTAGATGCGCGCTTGCTCCTCCACGGTGGGCTCTTCGCTCGCGGAGAGGAAGGACAGCTCTGTACGGTACAAACCGATACCTTCTGCCTGCGAATCAGAGGCGATGCGAGCTGCGTTGCCGTCGGCAACATTGGCGAGCAACTGCACGCGGTGTCCATCCTTGGTCTGGGCCGGACCCCGCCACTCGGCCACTCGTGCTGCCTTCTCGCGGTATTCCTCTACAGCCTTGAGCGAGGCAGCGCGATCCGCACCAAGGGCCACTGTTCCCACGGAGCCATCGACGAAGATCTGGGTTCCCGCCTCAATCGTGCGCAGCTCAGCGCCGACCGCCACGATGCACGGAAGATCGAGCTGACGAGCGATAATTGCCGTGTGGCTGGTGGGACCGCCCAGCTCGGTCACTAGCGCCTTGATATGGGTGGTGTCCAAGGTTGCGGTATCCGCCGGTGCAAGGTCATCCGCCAGCAGCACCGCCTCCCCTTCAACCATGGGCAGGCCCGGCTCTTGCTCACCACGCAGTTGTGCGATGACACGGTCGCGCACGTCCTTGAGGTCAGTCGTGCGCTCGGCCATTACGCCGCCGGCGGCCTCAAACATGGTGACAAACCTGTCTGTGGCACCAACAACTGCATATTCGGCGTTCTTGCCGCTGCGAATACCCTTGCGCACTGCCTTGTGCCAACCTCGGTCCTTGACCATTCCAGCAGTAGCGCCCAGAACTTCTGCTGCCTGACCTTCAGCACCAGCGGCACGCTGTTCTAGCCTGCTGGCAACGATGTCGGCGGCTTCGAGGAAGCGATCGTATTCAGCATCACGTTGCTCTTCCGCCACGGTTTCTCCAGCCGTGGGCAGTTCTGGGCGTGGGCGAACCCACACCGCCTCAGCGTATGCAACGCCGGCGACGACGCCGGTGCCTTTAATGGTGGATGGGGATGCGTTTTCCATGACACATTTCCTTACGGAGACGATGTTTTTCTCTATCCAGATCATCACAAGTCGGTCAAAAATGCAACGAAAACCACAGTGACGCCGTTGACATTCGGACACAAACGGGCAATAATCAACATTAAGCAACATTACTTTCACGCTGACCACGGGCAATCCGCACGGGAGTTCTTGTTTAAGCCGCCGAGGCGCGTTTGCCCCCAATATACGCACTCCGCGAAAGGGGACATTGTCCACAATGATCCTTACCTTGACCCCCAACCCAAGCATCGACGCCACCGTGCGCCTAAACGAGGAACTCGAGCCTGGTGCTGTACACCGCGCAGGGTCTGTCTCCAGCGTTGCCGGTGGTAAAGGCGTCAACGTCACGCACGCCGTAACGCTCGCTAACGTCGACAGTCTGGCCCTTCTACCGGCTGTGGCCTCAGACCCTTTCTTAGCCCTCGCCGCTGACGCGTCTATCCCCGTGCACGCCGTGCCGGCGCATGACGCGGTGCGCACCAATACCACCCTGACCGAACCGGATGGCCGTACGACCAAACTCAACGGACCCGGCCCCACGCTCGATGAATCAATTCAGCAAGACGTGGCACAGGCTGTTGCTGAACACTGCGCTGCCGCCGAGTGGATCGTCATGGCGGGCTCTCTTCCCCAAGGCGTTCCTACAGATTGGTACACGCAGCTCATCTGTGTCGCGCGCGAAGCCAACCCCGGCATCCGTGTAGCCGTCGACACCTCCGATGCCCCTATGGTGGCTCTCGGAGAAAACCTCGAAACCGCCAGCCCCGACCTCATCAAGCCGAATGGTCTTGAGCTTGGCCAGCTAGCCAACGTGGATGGTCAGGCCCTCGAAGCTGCCGCCGAGAACGGTGATTTTAGCGGTGTGGTCAAGGCCGCGAGGGTCGTCGTCAAGCGCGGCATCCCCGAGGTTCTCGTCACCCTGGGTGGCGCTGGCGCAGTGCTGGTCACTGCCGATGAAGCGTGGGCCGCTACTCCCCCGCCGATTACCCTGCGCTCTACCGTGGGCGCCGGTGATTCTTCGCTCTCCGGCTATATCCTCGCCCGCCGCTCGGGTGCCTCCTACTCGGAAGCCCTGCGCCAAGCGGTGGCCTACGGCTCGGCTGCCGCAGCACTCCCGGGAACCCAGATACCAACCCCTGAAGAACTAGATATCGAACACACGACGGTTCAGGCCGTCACCGACTTTTAGCAGTACTGAGGAGTACGTACCCGATGTCATCAGAACTCATCACCACCGATCTTGTGGCGCTCGACGCCGACTTCGGTGACAGCATCGAATCAGTCATTACCAACCTGGCCACGCTTGTCCACGACACCGGCCGCGCCACCTCCGTGGAGGAACTGGCTGACCCCGCCATCGAGCGTGAAGCAAAGGCTGGCACCGGTGTCCCCGGTGGCGTTGCCATCCCACACTGCCGTTCCGCCGCAGTGTCTGAACCCACCTTGGCCTTCGCCCGCCTCTCGCGCGGTGTAGACTTCTCCGGGCCCGATGGCGACGCCCACCTGGTGTTCCTCATCGCCGCCCCGGAAGGTGGCGGTAAAGCACACCTGAAGATCCTTTCCAAGCTGGCTCGCGCGCTGGTGAAGAAGGACTTCTTGGAGGCTCTGCGCACCGCGCAGACCAAGGAGGAAATCGTCTCCCTGGTACTCGACGTGGTTAACGCCGAAAAACCGAAGAAGAAGGCTACGGCCAGCGAATCGGCACCTGCAGCTGCGGCTGCTGTGCCTGCGGCGAGCAAGGCTGCGGATTCACAGAAGACCCGCATCGTGGCCGTGACCGCATGCCCGACCGGCATTGCCCACACATACATGGCAGCCGACGCCCTCACCCAAACCGCCGAGGAGCGCGACGATGTCGAGCTCACCGTAGAAACCCAGGGTTCCTCCAATAACACCGCTGTTTCTGCAGACACCATCGCGGCTGCCGACGCCGTCATCTTCGCTACCGATGTCGGTGTTCGCGACCGGGAGCGCTTCGCCGGAAAGCCCGTTATTGAATCAGGCGTCAAGCGCGCCATCAACGAGCCGGGCGTGATGCTCGATGAAGCTATCGCTGCGTCCAAGAACCCCAACGCACACAAGGTCGCAGGCACGGCAGGCGCAGCCTCCTCTAGTTCCGCAGAAGAAGGCGAAGGACTGGGCTGGGGCAAGCGCATTCAGCAGGCCATCATGACCGGTGTGTCCTACATGGTGCCCTTCGTCGCTGCCGGTGGCCTCCTCTTGGCCTTGGGCTTCCTCTTCGGTGGCTACGACATGGCCAACGGTTGGCAGGCCATCACCAGCGATTACTCGTTGACCAACCTGCCGGGCCATGACGTCATGGTTGATGGCGAAATGATGACCTTCAAGAAGGCAGGGTTCGCCCTGTACATCGGCGCCGTGCTCTTCGCCATCGGTCAAGCATCGATGGGATTCATCGTCGCGGCGCTCTCCGGCTACATTGCCTTCGCGCTGGCGGGCCGCCCGGGCATCGCGCCGGGCTTCGCCGGTGGTGCCATTGCGGTCACCCTCGGTGCGGGCTTCATCGGTGGTCTGGTCACCGGCCTTATCGCTGGCTTTGTTGCGATGTGGATTGGCAAGTGGAAGGTCCCGCGCTGGATCGGCTCCCTCATGCCTGTGGTCATCATCCCGCTGCTCGCCACGATGATTACCGGCCTGCTCATGTACCTGCTGCTCGGTGCACCGCTGGCCGCCATCATGGAAGGCCTGCAGAACTGGCTGTCCTCTATGTCCGGTTCCTCCGCGGTCCTTCTGGGCATCATCCTGGGACTTATGATGTGCTCCGACTTGGGTGGCCCGGTCAACAAGGCTGCTTACCTCTTCGCTACTGCTGGCCTGTCCACGGGTGATGAGGCTTCCATGAAGATCATGGCCGCCGTTATGGCCTCCGGCATGGTTCCGCCGATCGCACTGTCCATCGCTACCTTCGTACGCAAGAACCTGTTCACGCCTGCGGAGCAGGAAAACGGTAAGTCCGCCTGGCTGCTGGGTCTGTCCTTCGTCTCCGAGGGCGCTATCCCGTTCGCTGCTGCCGACCCGCTGCGTGTCATCCCGTCAATGATGCTCGGTGGCGCAGTAACTGGTGCTCTGTCGATGTCCCTGGATGTCATGTCTCGCGCCCCGCACGGCGGTATCTTTGTTATCTTCGCTATCGAACCTGCGTGGGCTTACTTCGTGGCTATCCTTGCCGGCGTCATCGTGTCCGCCATTGCGGTCATCGCGATGAAGCAATTCTGGCCTAACAAGGCTGCGGAAGAGGCTGCTGCGAAGGCAGACAAGGCCAAGGCCGCCGCCTAGCGCTTAAGCCGCGTACACTTGTAAGCACGAAACTCCGTAATTCGAAAGGATTATTATCATGGCTTCTAAGACCGTCAAGGTTGGTTCCTCCGTCGGACTGCACGCACGTCCGGCCTCCATCATTGCCGATGCCGCCGCTGAGTTCGACGAGGACATCTTCCTGACCCTCGTCGGTGACGAGGACGAGGACGAGACCGATGCTGCTTCCTCCCTCATGATCATGGCTCTCGGCGCCGAGCAGGGCGACGAAGTCACCGTGACTTCTGAGAACGAGGCCGCTGTGGAGAAGATCGCCGGTCTCATCGAGCAGGACCTCGACGCTTCCTAAAGCATTTTCCGTCTATAGAACGGCAGAGCTCCCGCTTCCCTCTTGTGCTGAGGGTGGCGGGAGCTTTTTGATTCGCCTCGTCTGCGCGGACTCTTTCTCTTGTCTTCTCCCCTCGACTGAAGTGACCTACTGTGTAGAGTCAAAGACATGACTGGCCAGCCAACAACGCCCCCAGACGTCGGCTACGAGGTCATGGGAGCGTTGACCCGGTTCCGCGGCGACCTCGATGAAACCCTCTACCACGGAGTCGCCTCACACCTCTGGGCGGATCAATTAGCGGGAGATTATCCGATTGGAAAAGCAGACTTCGCCAACCCCGAAACCATTTCGTGGCCAACTCATACCGACGACGAGGTATACATACACACGGTGGAAGAGCTGCTGGACTACGCACAGGCTCATTCCGGCAGTGATGATGTCTGGCTGGATGATGAGTTCGTGGGGAGAGCTTTAAAGGGACCGAAGTAAAAGCACCTTATGCAGAGTTCTGCACATATTCACCTGGGGTTTTCTAAACCAAAGCCTCCAGATGGTGCCTTTACTCCGATCAGGCGGCGAGGGTGTGTCTAGTACTTCGCGCCGCGGCCCTCACCAATGGCGCCGTAGAGCTTCTTCATCACCGGGTAGAGCACGATGATGCCGACAGAGCCCCAGGCAATGCCCTCAAGCGTCACGCCAAAGACGTCGAGGGTGAGGTTGCCAATACCCGCGATGAGCGCCACCGCCGCAGCAGTGAGGTTCACCGGGTTATTGAAGTTGACCTTGTTGTCCATCCAGATGCGCACGCCGAGCATGCCGATGAGCCCGTAGAGGACAATGCAAGCACCACCCAGCACGCCGGTGGGGATGGTAAAGATGAGCGCGCCAAACTTCGGGATGAAGGCCAGAGCGATGGCTGTGATAGCAGCTACCCAGTAGGCGGCCGTGGAGTAGACCCGGGTCGCGGCCATCACGCCGATATTCTCCGCATAGGTCGTTGTACCGGAGCCGCCGAAACCACCGGCTAAGGAGGTAGCCAGGCCATCGGCGATGAGAGCGTCGCCAGCGAGATCATCGAGATCGCGTTTGGTCATCTCAGAGACCGCTTTGACGTGACCGACGTTCTCAGCAATCAGCACAACCAGCACCGGCAGGGCTGCCGCGATGGCGGAGGCGTGGAACTCCGGCGCATGGAACTGCGGGAAGCCAATCCAGGCTGCTTCGCGGATGGACTGCACAGCGCCTTCGCCAAGGTTGCCCGTGGCAGCCGCAAAAGCCCAACCGACAACGACACCGATAAGAATCGACAGGCGCGACACCATGCCGCGACCAGCGACGGTGGCCAGGATGATGACCGCCAGCGTCACCGTGGCAACCAGAGGCTGGCTCGAATAATTGGTGGCAGCATTGGGCGCCAAGTTAAGGCCAATCAGTGCCACGATGGCGCCGGTCACAGCCGGCGGCATGACGGCGTCAAGGACCTTCCGGCCCGCCGCCTTCACCGCGAAACCAATCGCCACCAGGACCAGGCCAGTCACTAAGACGGAACCCGCCTGTGCGCCAATGCCGTACTGCTGGGAGGCGCTCAGCGGCGCAATGAACGCGAAAGAGGATCCCAGGTAGGAAGGCAGGCGGTTGCGGGTAATCAGGAGGAATAGGATTGTTCCCAGGCCTGAAAACAGCAACGTCGTATTGACCGGGAATCCGGTCAGGGTGGGCACCAGCAGTGTCGCGCCGAACATGGCCACGACGTGCTGCATGCCAATGCCGATAGTGCGGCCCCAGCTCAATCGTTCTTCGGGTGCGACGACCGCGCCCGGCTTAATCGTTTTTCCGTCCCCGTGGACGGCCCAGCCAAAATTACTCACGAACCATAATTATGGCTCACGGGAGCACTGAAACCTAAGCGTCCTCACCGGCCACGCGAAATTCCCTGAGTTCGGCGGCAATAGAGGCGGGCAGGCGAACGTCGACAAGCGTGCCCTGACCCGTGTACTCCTCACTGCGCACGGTGCCCTGGGTATGGATGCGATCGACCACGTCCCCGCGGGTAAACGGAATGAGCAACTGCACGTGCTCGTCTTGGGAATTGAGGAACAGCTCCACACGCGCAGTGAGCTCATCGATGCCCTCCCCCGTCTTGGCGGAGACATAGACGACATTGTCGCGGTCGAGGGCGTGGCGCAGCTCCGCGAGTACCAGGGGGTCAGCCTGGTCAATCTTATTAATGACGATAATCTCCGGCGGGGCTTCCTCACCGGTGTCCTTCACAATGTCATAGATGACCTTGTTGACCGCTTCAATCTGCTTGAGCGGGAAAGGATCAGAGCCGTCCACCACATGAAGCATCAAGTCCGCTGCGAGGACTTCCTCCAAGGTGGATTTGAAGGCTTCCACCAGCTGCGTCGGCAGGTGGCGCACAAAGCCGACGGTATCGGTGAAGACGACCTGACGGCCATCGGCCAGCTCGGCGCGGCGCGTAGTGGGATCCAAGGTAGCGAACAGCGCGTCCTCCACCAGCACGCCAGCGCCCGTCATCGCGTTGATGAGCGAAGACTTGCCAGCGTTGGTGTAGCCAGCAATAGCGATCTGCGCAATCGTTGAGGATGCGCGGCGCGAGCGCTTGATCTCGCGTTCCGTCTTCATCCCTTTAAGTTCCTTGCGCAGCAGCGCCATCTGCGTGCGGATGCGGCGACGATCCGTCTCAATCTTGGTTTCACCGGGTCCGCGCAAGCCGACACCGCCGTTGGATCCGGCTCGGCCACCCGCCTGGCGCGAGAGGTTACCGCCCCAACCGCGTGTATGGGTGTAGAGGTACTCCAGCTGTGCGAGCGAGACTTGGACTTTACCTTCCTTGGACTTGGCGTGCTGCGCGAAGATGTCCAAGATGAGCATGGTGCGGTCGATAACCTTGGTGTTGAGCGCTCGTTCTAATGCCGTGAGCTGGCCCGGGGTAAGTTCGCCGTCGCATACCACGGTATCCGCGCCGGTGGCAGTCACGATATCCTTGAGCTCTTTCACCTTGCCGGAACCGATATAGGTTCCAGGATCCGGCTTGTCGCGCTTCTGATACAGGGCTTCGATGACCTCTGCACCCGCGGTCTCCGTCAACGCGACAAGCTCCGCCATCGTGGCCTCAACCTCGGCCACGGTGCCTTCGGTCCACACGCCCACCAAGATCACTTGCTCAAGGCGGAGCTTGCGGTACTCCACCTCGTAGATGTCGGTGCTGTCTTCTGAGCGGATTGTGGTCTTACGGTTCACTCGCCGGAAGGCATTGCGCTCCGCGAGGTCGAAATCACCGGTGGACGGCACCTGTGTCATGGGCGCGGGCTCACCAAAAGCCTGCGCGAGGAGATCATCATGGGTTTCTTGTGTCATATGTTTTCTATTCTTGCACGTCACGCCTCTTAACAGGGAATCTCCGTTGCACACGACCTTGTGCCGATCCCGGCGGCAAGGCTCACCGACAACATTTTAGAGTCATCGCGGCGCCAGATACAATGGGCCGCATGACCGTCAAAGAGACCACCCACCCAGAGATGCAGGCCATTGGCCTCAACTACGAGCGCTGGCAGGACGCCGTCGAAGCCGCCATTTCCACCAACCAGCTGGCAGTCACCGGGGAGGTTCGCGGAGGACAACTCATTCAGTTCTCGGATCCTTCCGGGGCGCAACTCAATATCCTTGCCGTCGAACCTTTCGCCACCTTTATCGGCTTCGAGGGCGTCACCCAAGGATTCGCTCACGTCTCTATGATCAACGATGTCTTGGCTTACCTGGACATCATCGATCCTTTCGGAAACGTTCTCGCGCAAGCAACGGCGAACCTGGCGCAGGGCCCGCTCTTGGCAGATGAGGACACCCAGCAGTGGCAACAGGTAGAGCTCACCGCGATGGGCCTCGACGTCACCGCCTTCGACAGCACTGAAGCCTACGAAGCCGAGAAGGGTGCCTACCCAGCCACGTTTGAATCCACTGGCGCGGCAATTGTTGCGGCCGGTTCCGGTTCCGAATCCCCCACGCCGGGCTGCACTTTTTCCGCACGGGTCATGGAATCCGAGTGGCGCCACAACCAGCTCACAGGTAAGCGCTTCATGCACCTCGTCATGGATGGCACCTTCCCCTTCGATCTGTGTCTGCCGGAGAGCTTTGGTGAGCTGCCACCGAAGGATTCCGTTCTTGCGGGTTCGGCGATGTTGACGGCCTCGATTGCGCTGCCCACCGGTGGTTGTGGCAGCGAAGGCGGCTGCGCTTGTGGCTCTGGAGGCTGCGGAGGCCACTAAGGTCTCGGAGAGTTGTCACCATGATTTTTTCCGCATCTCAGCGTCGCGGTCTAGCGCTGCTTCTCGCCGCAGTTACCGCTGCGGTGTTGATTGTGACGCTGAAGCTGCCGGGAGTCATCCTCGCTGCTTTCGTCTGCGGCGCGCTGTGGCTTTTCGCCGATGCCCGCCCCAACGCCTCGGAGCATGCGGCACTGCGGGCTTCCATTGCGCTCACGGTGGAGGACATCACGGGTGTCCTCGAGGACTATGCCACGTTTGCTACGAGCGATGACGCGGAGTCCTTAGCCGACCGAACATTGCACCGCCCCGCGCTTGTCGACGTCGACTGCGCAAACCCCGTCATCGAAGCGTTCCACTACGAGATGCATGGTGCGCAACGCTTCTTACGCCGCCTCGATGCGCGGGTGAACTCACCGCACGTTGAAACCAGTGAGCTGGAATCCCTGCTTAAAGTGGCCGACGAGCGCGCCGCAGAACTCAAAGAAGCCTGGCTCGCGGCCCGCCGCGCCGCCTTGGCCTTGGGCACCAACTACAAAAAAGAGGACGGACGCTAAACGCCGTCCCGAAAAGCCCTATAGTGAAGTTTCACCAGTTGCCACGATGCGCGAAGGCCCCGTCAGCGTGGAGCCGTCTTCGGTGATGTCCACCTCTACCTCGCCGCCCGGAACAATGACGCGGACGTGGCCGGTGACCTGGGAGGCATCGGCAAGCGCGGCGCACGCTGCCGCCACCGTTCCGGTGCCGCACGAGCGAGTCTCACCCGAGCCGCGCTCGAAGACGCGCATGTGAATCACACCATCGCGCAAAGGTGTCACCAGCTCTACGTTGACGCCTGCCGGGAAAAAATCAGTGTCAAAGACAGGCTGCTCAAGGCGCTTTCCAGCCAAGGCCTCTGCGCTAAGCCCCGGGATTACAGCCGCCAAATGGGGGTTTCCCACGTCCACTCCTAGCCCGGCGAAGCTCTCCCCCGCCATCGCAGCCGTGGAGACACCGAGCACCTGTGCTGGTCCCATCTCCACGCTAACTTCGGCCTCAGTCTCGCTGAAAGAGTGCACGGTAACCTGCTTGGCGCCGGCGCGCGTGCCCACGGTGAAGGTGTCTTCTTCCACCAACCCACGGGAACGGACCCAATGCGCGAAGACGCGGGTGCCGTTGCCACACATTTCCGCCACGGAGCCATCCGCGTTGCGGTAGTCCATGAACCAGTCATCGGCGTTAATACCCGGCGCGAGCTCATCGATTTCTCCAGAAGCGAGCAGTTCACCAGCGCGGATGACGCGCAGTACACCGTCGGCGCCGATTCCGGCTCGACGGTCACACAGTGCCGCCACCTTTTCCGGCGGTAGCGGCTCGGTTCCCTCCACAATGACGAAATCGTTCTCAGTTCCGTGGCCTTTAGCAAAGTTCATAGCTGTAGAGTCTAACGCCCTTCGAGGACACGCAAAGCCTGCGTGGTCGTGTCAGCCGCGGCATCCAACCAGTGGATCCGTTTATCGCGGTTGAACCAGGCGCGCTGGCGGCGCACATAGCGGCGGGTTCCGGTGATAGTGCGCTCCACTGCCTCCTCCCATGTCAGCTCTCCGCGCTGTGCTTGGAGAACTTGGGCATAGCCAATCGCCCGCCCGGCTGTGGACTCAGCCTTCAAGCCGCGGATTTGGAGGCTCTCCACTTCCTCCACCAGCCCCTTGTCGAACATGAGGCGGCTACGCAGCTCGATGCGCGGGTTCAACCAGCTGGCTTCCGTGCGCAACCCGAGGATTCTCGTGCCCCACCGGGGCGGGGCGTTCTTCGGTGGCTGGCTGGCTTTGAAAGGCTTGCCTGTAAGCTCGATGACTTCCAGCGCGCGCACGGTACGGCGCGGGTCCTTATCTTCAATGATGGCCGCGGCTGCCGGGTCCACGCTGGCAAGCTCTGCGTGCAAGGCATCGGTACCAATCTCTTGGCGCCGGGCTTCCCAGCGAGCGCGCACCTGCGGATCAGTGGGCGGGAATTGCCAATCATCCACGAGTGATTGGACATAAAGCATGGAGCCGCCCACCAAGATCGGAGTCTTGCCACGCGCTCGAATACTCTCGATATCCGCGATGGCAGCGGACTGATAGCGTGCTACCGACGCCGTTTCCGTCACGTCCCACACATCGAGCTGATGGTGTGGGATACCTTCGCGTTCCTCCATCGTTAGCTTGGCGGTGCCGATGTCCATGCCACGGTAGAGCTGCATCGAATCAACGTTGACAACTTCCCCGTCAAGCTCGTGTGCAAGAGCTACGCCGAGAGCCGACTTTCCGGAGGCCGTCGGGCCAACCACTGCAATGGGGGTTGGTGCGTGCGGGTGAGTATGAGTCATCAGCACTGCCACCCCGCCACATAGCGCCCTACCCCGAGGGTTGAATCCGCTGCCCGAAGCTCCGCGTGCCGTGGGTGCACGCCTGCCAGCTGTGCCCAGAGGTTCGTCTCGAGCACACCTGCGGACCGCAGACGTGCCTCGTCGCAGTGTGCTTCCCCGCCGGCAAGAACGCTTTCGCACCACAGGTGGGCATCCCGTGCGCCGTCGACGAGGGCTAGTGGCGCGCGTTTGGTCAGGCCTGCTGAGCCATCAACACAGACAACGGTCAGGCGGGCGGGACGGACCTCACCGAGTTCAGCGCGGGAATCCTCCACCACGAAGCCTGGTTCATCGGGTGTGTGGGCAAGCGCGCGACAAAGCACGTAGCGGGCCATGATTTCTGGCAGAAAGTTGCCTCCGCCGACGTCGACCTGCGGCGCTCCCCATGCTCGCAAGCTTCCCGTATGCTCGGTGCGCCACCGAGTATCACGCGATCCCACGATATCTACCTTGAGAGGGCCTCCGCCGCTTATGCGTGCGGCATCGCGAGCGAGCTCGCAGGCCGCGCCGAGCAGCGCGCGCGAAGCGTCATCGCCGGGAGAGAGTTCTTCCGCCAGAGCCGGGGAGGCTGGCATAACCATGAGATTCTGCATCAACTCCCATCCTATAAGGTTTGTTTTTCGGGGTTAACACGCGGCTGCACGGCGGAAACGGTAGTGTTGTGTCACATAAGTTTTGGCAGCCGTGTCGCGCGGCGCGATAGTACCGAAGGTGGTTTCCTACCATGTCCGCTATTCCTTCTCCTGGAGCCATGCCCCGCAAGGGCGCTCGTCCCGGCCCGTCGGCTTCCGCCCCCGCCGCACGACCGGTGCAGCCGGCAAAGAATGATCCCGCTAAATGGGGCCGCGTTGATGCTGATGGTTCGGTCTTTGTGAAGTCGCCCGAAGGTGAACGCAAGATCGGCGAATGGCAGGCAGGCACCCCAGAAGAAGGCTTGGCGCACTTTGGCGCCCGCTACGACGATCTGTCTACCGAAATCGAGCTGCTGGAATCCCGCCTGCAGGCGCATCCGGACGATGCAGCGTCGATCAAATCAACCGCGGCAGAGCTCCGGGACTCCCTGCCCACGCAGGCAGTGATTGGTGATATTGCCGCCTTGGACAAGCGCCTGAGCACCGTCATTGAGCATTCCGTGGAGGCCGGCGAGCAGGCGCAGGCTAACAAGGCTCGCCGCCGCGAAGAGGCAATCGCCAAGAAGGAAAAGCTGGCGGCCGAGGCCGAGGACATCGCCGCCAACTCGACGGAGTGGAAGGCCGCCGGCGACCGCATTCGCGCCATCCTCGAGGAGTGGAAGCAGATTCGTGGCATCGACCGTCAGACGGATGATGCACTGTGGAAGCGCTATTCCCGCGCCCGCGATTCCTTTAACCGTCGTCGGGGCTCGCATTTCGCCGAGCTCGATCGCAACCGCGCTGCAGCCCGCGCCAAGAAGGAAGAGCTAGTGGAGCGCGCGGAGGCTATTAAGGAATCCACCAACTGGGGTGAAACGGCGCGTGCTTACCGTGACCTCATGACGGAGTGGAAGGCCGCTGGCCGCGCTCCCCGCGAGATCGACGATAAACTCTGGGCCCGCTTCCGTGCCGCGCAGGACCACTTCTTCAACGCCCGCAACGCGGTCAACGACGAACGGGATAAGCAATTCGCAGAAAACGCCGCCGCCAAAGACGCGCTCATTGCGGAATATGACTCCCAGATTGATCCATCCAAGTCCATCGACGCTGCAAAGGCCAAGCTGCGGGAGCTGCAGGAAAAGTGGGAAGAGATTGGTTTCGTCCCGCGCAAGCAGGTGCGCGAATACGAGTCTAAGATCTCGGCTTTGGAAAAGCGCGTGAGCGACGCCGAGGATTCACAATGGCGCCGGACGGACCCAGAGGCCCAAGCCCGCGTGGCCCAGTTCCAAGCCAAGGTGGATGAATTCACTGCACAGGCGGAGGCCGCAGACGCCAAGGGCAATGCCAAAAAGGCAGAGGAACTGCGCGCCCAGGCGCAGCAATGGCAGGAGTTCGCGGATGCCGCTGCGGCTGCTGTCAACGATAAGTAGCGGCTCCCAGTCTGAGTGTTCGTTCAGATAGTCGCCCCGCCGGGCTCGGCACACGCTGAGCCGGCGGATTGCCTCCGCAGCTTTGTCTTCGACGCTAACCTTGCCGCACAGGAAGCCAGCGGTGATCCCGCGGCCAGTGGCTCTCCACGCCGTGTGCTCCAGCGATTGCAAGGCTCCGCAGAGTCCGTGACTTACCTTTTCGGGCTCACTACCGCTGCTATGGGCACTGCAGGAGAACTGGGGCTGCCGGTCATTTCAGCAGCCGAGCCCAGCCCAGAAATCGACTTCGACGGTTTCATCCATATCTCACTTCCTCTCTTGGAGGAAACGGACAACGCCGATATCGAATGCGTTCTCGCCGCGGATCTCTTGCCCTTGCCTGGGGAGGAACTAGAGCCAGAGGCTCTCGACGTTACGCGAGCCCTCGCCCGCGAGGCACTCCGGCTTACCCGCCAACTGGGCCGCAAGAATGCCCAGGTTGGCATGCTGTATCCGCCGGACGCGGACCATACCTACGATCCGATGTCGCAGGCCTACCTCGAACTGGGGTTTCGCCAGAAGCACGCCGAGCGTCAGATGTACGTCGACATCCAGCCCACTGCCCCGGTGCTCGGTGCGCAAGTGTGGCCGGACTATGACATCCCGAAAGAGCTTCTGGATGATGTCCTCCGCTTGCTCACCATTGCCTCCGCCGACGCCGTGTACGGTGACTTGAGCGTTGAGCCCATCGTGTGGACGCGGCAACGCCTCAACGAAGCTTACGCCCGGCTACGCTCCCGGAAGGCTCACACGTTGCTCGTCGGCATTCTCGAGCGCGGTCGAGTTGTCGCACTCACGGAGCTGTCGCGCCACGGCGATGCAGACCCCGAAGTGTGCGAGTGGACTCTCACAGTCACCGACCGCGTCTACCGCCGGCGCGGACTGGCCACGCGCGCCAAGCAGCATGCTCAGTACGCGGTGACACACCACTGGCCCACCGTTCGCCGGGCGTACTGTTCTGTGGCCCAAGCTGATCCAGCGATGAATGCGCTCTACGCGCGCCTCGGCGCGCATATCATCTCCGCCAGCAGCGCCTACGAGCTCACCGTGTAGAGCGGATAATCGGTGTAGCCGCGCTCCCCACCTGTGTAAAACGTTCCTTCGTCCGGCGCGGTGATTGGAAGCTGCTCCTGCCAGCGGCGAACGAGGTCCGGGTTCGAGATGGCCAAGCGGCCCACGGCCACCGCATCACCATGCTGAACCAGCTCCTCGGCTTCGGCACGCTGGGTGACCTGGCCAAATCCCGAATTCAGGATGACGCGGGTGCGCCCGTTAGCGCGTGCAAGGGTGCTCAGCTCAGTAATGAGCTCACCGGTGGGCTCTGCGTGGAGAAAGGAAACATAGGCCAGACCGAGGTCTTCACTTGCACGGAGCAGCCCTCCATACGTGGCAAGCACATCCGCGGCGTCAGTTTCCTCGATGCCCTGAATATTGTGTTGTGGCGACAGCCGCAGTGCGAGACGGTCTGCACCGATCTCCTCGGCCACAGCACGGAGGATTTCCTCCACGAGGCGATAGCGATTCTCTGGGCTTCCACCATAAGCATCCTCTCGGTGATTGGAGCTCGGGGAAAGGAATTGATGCAGAAGGTAGCCATTGGCGCCATGGATCTCTACGCCATCCATCCCTGCGTCGATGGCGTTGCGAGCGGCCTGACGGAACTCTCCGATGATGCGAGGTAGCTCTTCAACGTCGAGGGCTCGGGGAACCGGGCACTCTTTGCGGGACTCAAAATCTCTGACCGCAGTCCCAGAGGCCACTGCGGAGGGCGCTACCGGCTGTGCCCCTTCTAGGAGACTGGCATGAGACAGGCGCCCGCCATTCATTACCTGCATGAAAATGCGTCCGCCGGCCTCATGGACGGACTCCGTCACGCGACGCCACCCGGCAATCTGCTCTGGAGTTTCGACACCGAGCTGGCCAGGAAAGGCGCGGCTCGTCACCGAGGGGAATACGCCCTCTGTCACGATAAGGCCCATGGAAGCGCGCTGCGTGTAGTACGTCTCGTGCACATGTGTGGGGACACCGTCACGGCCTGCTCGTGAGCGGGTCAAAGCTGCCATGGTCACGCGGTTTGGCAGGGTTAGCCGTCCCAATTCAAGTGAGTCGAAGAGTGTAGTCATGCACTCCACAACACGAATCTCGTAGCGCTTATTCCTCGCCCTGCTGACGGCGGTGGCGTGAGGCGGCGCGTGCGCGGCGGTCGTCGATAAGCAGCGGGTTCTGCTCCGCTGGCAGCTCAGTCGCGGCTTCGTTTTGCAAGACACCCACGTGGTCAAGCTGCCCCGAGACTTCACGGACACGCTCAGCGGCGGCTAGCTGCTCAGGGTTGCGGCGCAACGCAACTTGGCAGTACACAAGAAAGGCCACCAACGTCGAGATAGCACCCACGTACATGCCGATGGAAGCACCCTCAGCGGCGCCGCCGCGGTACCAGAAGCCCCATAAGTTGACGAAAAAGGAGATGGTCACCATCATCCATGCGGCGAGAGCTACAGACGTCCGCCGCGCGAGGAGTGTGGCCGTGGTCAGAATACCCACGCCACCCAACGCTAGCCAGGCGCTGACGGTCTCCATAAGCGAGATCCGGACTCCCTCAACGGTTCCTCCGACGAAGAGCGCTTCCCATCCGCGAGCCTCGCCAGCATAAGGAAGCACCAGGTACGCTACCCACGCCAGGACGGATACGATGAGCGCGTATTTGTGCTTTCCCAGTTCAATGGTCCTCGCTGCACGCTTCTCTGCCGCGACGGCGTCGCGCACCTGCTTCAAGTCATCACTCATAGAACCGGAGCCTACTCTCTTCTAACAGCCGCAAGAATCAGCCGGCGCGCTGGGCTTGCCGACGCCCGGCAGCCCCAGCCCCACCCCAATCGGAGCCGTCGTAGGTGTTTGCCCTGCCGCCGACATATCGCCGGCCTTCGTGCGGCGGTGCTCGCTGACGCCGGAGTCAGCAACCAGGAAGAAGGAGCCCGCACCCGTCACGGTGGTGTGCACGACATCACCGGGACGAATCTCCGCGGAAATGTCCTTGCCCGCAGGATCGACGGGAGCGAAGTGAACGAGGCGACCATCGCGGGCGCGGCCGGTAAGGCGGTGAGTCTCGGCGGACTTACGACCACCTTCCGCCTGAACCAGAAGCTCCACATCGGAACCGACGAGCTTCGCGTTTTCCTCAGCCTGGATGGAGTCTTGCAGCGCTACCAAGCGCTCGAAGCGCTCCTGCACGACCTCTTTCGGTATCTGATTCTCCATTTCCGCAGCCGGGGTGCCTGGGCGCGGCGAGTACTGGAAGGTAAAGGCGGACGCGAAGCGGGCGCGGCGCACCACCTCTAGAGTGGCCTCGAAGTCTTCCTCTGTCTCGCCAGGGAAGCCCACAATTATATCCGTCGTAATGGCAGCATGCGGCATCTTCTCTCGCACTTCATCGAGAATGCCCAGGAACTTCTTCGTGCGATAGGAACGGCGCATGTCCTTGAGCACCTTGTCCGAACCAGACTGAAGCGGCATGTGCAGCTGTGGGCACACCGCTGGGGTCTCCGCCATGGCATCGATAACATCGGACGTAAACTCGGCAGGGTGTGGGGAGGTAAAGCGGAGGCGCTCAAGGCCCTCAATCTTGCCTACTTCCCGCAGCAGCTTGGAGAAAGCGAAGCGGTCCCGCGGCAGATCCGGGTCGGCGAAGTTGACACCATAGGCGTTGACGTTTTGCCCCAACAAGGTCACCTCGGACATGCCCTGGTCCACCAGTGCTTGAACCTCTGCGAGGATATCACCTGGGCGGCGGTCCTCTTCCTTGCCGCGCAACGAGGGAACAATGCAGAAGGTACAGGTGTTATTGCAGCCCACGGATACCGATACCCACCCGGCATAAGCGGATTCGCGCTTTGCCGGGAGCACAGACGGGAAGGCCTCCAGGGCGTCGACGATCTCGACCTGGGCCTCATCGTTGTGGCGGGCACGCTCCAGCAATGCCGGCAGGGCAGCCATGTTGTGGGTTCCGAAAACAGCGTCTACCCACGGCGCATGGTCAAGGACTGTGTCCTTATCCTTCTGCGCCAAGCAGCCACCCACCGCGATTTGCATGCCCGGGTGGTTTTCCTTCGTCTTCTTTAACGCACCCAACGTGCCGTACAGGCGCTTATCGGCGTTCTCGCGCACGGCGCAAGTATTGAAAACGATGAGGTCAGGCTCAGTGCCCTCCGGTGCCGCCGAATAGCCGGCTTCCTCAAGCAGGCCGGAGATGCGCTCTGAGTCATGAACGTTCATTTGGCAGCCGAAAGTCCGCACCTCATAGGTGCGGGGCTGGGAATTAGTTACGGGGGAGTTCACGGGGGGACATTCTAACTGGCCCATCCGACTACTCATAATGCCTTAAGTTCGGCAATGCGTGCGTCCAAGACCTCAATGGAGATACGCATAACGAGTTCCTGGTTATAGCCACGCCGCGCGAGCGTGCCAACGATGCGACGCAAGAACTTGTCCCTCTCATGCCGGTCAGCGGGAACCCTCTTGAGGGTTCGCGCCTTCTTTTCAGCTACCTGGCGGGCGACAGCCTCTTCAGATTCTTCAGTGATCTGCTCTAAAGCTATGGCACGGTCGGCAGCCTCGACGCCCTTCTCCTTCAATTCGAGGTTGAGGGCCCGGGCCGATTTTCCTCGCCGGGCGTGACGCTGACGCACCCACTCCTTGGCAAAGGCTTCATCATCAACAAGCCCTGCCCCTGCTAAGTCATCGACGACAGTGTCAACGACCTCTGGCTCAAAGTCCGCAGCGACGAGCCGGTCACGCAGCTCCTTGCGGGAACGCGCCCGCTGATCCAGTAGACCTAGAGCACGGGAACGCACGGGTGTCTTCGCCGCTTCGGCTTCCGCGTCAATGAGTTGCCCGCCGGCGTCACCCGACTCGTAGGCTTCGAGAGCGCGACGCAGCTTTTCGAGTTTCTCTGGTGAAGGTTGTGGCATTGATTCCGATTAGTCGTCGTCGAAATCGACGTTCGGTACAAGATCCACAGCCTCATCCGTCAGCGGATCGTCCGCGCCCGGCACGTCCATCGCTACATCCTCGCCCGCTTCGGCAGCGGCGGCACCAACGCCGAGTTTGACGAAGATCTTCTTTTCAATCTCATCCGCGAGATCTGGATTGTCCTTGAGGAAGTTACGGGCCTTTTCCTTGCCTTGGCCCAGCTGGTCGCCCTCATAGGTAAACCACGAGCCAGACTTCTTGATGAAGCCGTGTTCGACGCCCAAGTCAATGATGGAAGACTCGCGCGAAATGCCCTCGCCGTACATGATGTCGAACTCAGCGATCTTGAACGGCGGGGAAACCTTGTTCTTCACAACCTTGAGCTTGGTGCGGTTACCAATGGCATCCTGACCATCCTTCAGGGTCTGGATTCGGCGAATATCGCAACGCACCGAGGCGTAGAACTTCAGCGCCTTACCACCCGTCGTGGTTTCCGGCGAGCCAAACATTACGCCGATCTTTTCACGCAGCTGGTTGATGAAGATGGCGGTGGTGCCCGAGTTGTACAGAGCACCGGTCATCTTGCGCAGCGCTTGGGACATGAGGCGCGCCTGAAGGCCAACGTGGCTATCTCCCATCTCGCCCTCAATCTCAGCCTTCGGTGTCAGCGCCGCGACCGAGTCAATGACAATGATGTCAATGGCACCGGAACGCACCAGCATATCGGCGATTTCCAAAGCTTGCTCACCGGTATCTGGCTGGGAAACCAACAGGTTGTCCGTATCCACGCCGAGTAGGCGCGCATACTCCGGATCGAGAGCGTGCTCAGCATCGACAAATGCGGCGATGCCACCAGTTTTCTGCGCCGATGCAATGGCGTGCAGCGCAACGGTGGTCTTACCCGAGGATTCCGGGCCATAAATCTCCACGATACGCCCACGCGGGAAACCGCCGACGCCTAATGCGATATCGATAGCTGTGTTGCCGGAGGAAATGGCTTGGATTGGCGGGCGGTCATCATCGCCCAAACGCATGACGGCGCCCTTACCAAAATCCTTCTCAATCATCGCCATTGCGGCATCAAGGGCCTTTTGACGATCATCGCCCTTGTTCGCCGTCGAGGACTTCTTCTTCGTAGCCATTCATTTCCTCACTATCGTGCGTCAGTTGTTGTGCATTCTTGCTCGTTAATACGTGCGTGTTAATGCTTGAGTGTTAATTAAAGGTGGCACCTAGTTAGACTGCCGCCTCGTGACTTTGGTTCCCAGGCTTTGACTCAATTAGCCTTTCACCCTCACCACAAGCCACGAAAGCACCCTAACGCGCTCACCGGACCACGTCCCCACAATACACACACAAGTGTTCGATTGGCCATTCTGCCGTGACGCGTGTCCAGGGCGCCAAGTCCGTTACTGGAGCACCCACGGGCCACCCTGCTCCTGCCGAGAGAAAGTCACCTTCTCAGAAGCTGGAAGAACGGCCACCTCCTCCCCTAGTTGACCACACATGTCTAGCTCGTCAAGGTCAGCCCTACTGCTCATGAATGAGGAATACCCGGGCCTTTGCACATCCCGGTAGAGCTCAACCTGCCCCGCAGCAGGCGGCACCCACTCATCGTCCTCATCACTACCGCCCTGCCAGGTACCTTCGCTCGCCGCTAGGACATCTTTTTCGGAAGCACCGGGGCAAATTAAGATCACCCGTTCATACTCGGAATCAAAGATGTCACCGATCTGCATGTCCACGCTGCCAGGATCCCCCTCCTTCACCCCGGCTGCCCTATCGATATTTTCAATGACATTCGCGGAATTCATCAACGAACATCCAGTCAGACTACCTATGACCAAGCCGGAGAGAAGTGTTATTGCACCCCCGCGCACGCTTAGGTGCATCACATCGTTAAACCGTGCTTGTCCCTGCCTATCTGCCATGCCCCGAGGGTACCCCGTTCGGGGTGATCGTGGGATCCAAAGCCCATGCTTGAACGGTGTTCAAAAGGGCTCATTTGCTGCACCGTTACCCCGCTGGATAAACTTTGGCCCATGAAAAAGAATTCCGTCGCGGCTGACATCGCGTACGTCGCGGTCTTCACCGCGCTCATCATAGTCTTTGCTTTCGTCTCCATCCCCACCCCCACCGCGGGTGTGCCCATCGTTCTCCAAAATGCCGTTATCATCCTGGCCGGCCTGGTTCTCGGCGGCCGGCGCGGCCTCTTCGTGGGCCTGCTTTTCATAGCTCTCGGCCTCGTTGGTCTTCCCATCCTGGCTGGCGGGCGCAGCGCGTTAAGTGCTATCGCCGGCCCCACGGTGGGCTACCTCGTTGGATATGTGGTCGCTCCGGCCATCACCGGTCTTATCGCCTACCGGGCGCCGCGCGGCAAGGGAGGCATGACCGCCATCCTCGCCATTGCTGGTCTTGTTGGCTTAGCTGTGCAATATTTCTGTGGAAGCCTGGGCCTAGTGTTACGCTCTGACATGTCCTTCGGGGCTGCCATCATTGCCCAAGGCCCATTCATCATCCCCGATCTCATCAAGGTCGCCGTCATGGTCATTATCGCGGTCGGTGTTCATGCAGCATTCCCCGATCTGATGGGTCGACGCGCTCAAGCGAAGTAGCTCCCGTGCCGCAGATCGATTTCCGCAATGTTTCCGTCGCCTTCGACGAAACCCCCGTACTCAAAGACATTTCACTTTGCTTGAGCGAACAGCGCATCGGCATTATCGGTGCCAATGGTGGCGGCAAGTCCACGCTCGTTCGGCTCATCAACGGACTCGGTGACCCCACCAGCGGTCAGGTGGTGGTGGACAACCTGGACGTCGCCAAGCACGGCAAGGAAATCCGACGCCGCGTGGGTTTCGTCTTTTCTGATGCCGAGAACCAGATCGTCATGCCGCAGGTACGCGATGACGTGGAGTTCTCCCTGCGTCGTCTCAAGTTGTCTCGGGAAGAACGTACCAAGCGTGTCGACGCCGCCCTCGAACGCTTCGGCCTAGGCCCCTTGGCAGAGCAATCTCCGCACACGCTCTCAGGTGGGCAGAAACAGCTCCTTGCACTGGCCTCAGTACTGGTCATCGAACCGACCATCATCATCGCTGACGAGCCAACCACCCTGCTCGACCTGCGCAACCGCGACCGCATTCGCCGCGAGTTCGCACGTCTGGAACAACAGCTCATCGTCGTCACTCACGATCTAGACTTCCTCTCCGATTTCGATCGCGTTCTGTGCATAGACAACCACAGCGTCGTTGCCGATGGAGCACCCGAGGAGGTCATCCCCTTCTACACGAACCTTATGGAATCCCGCCCGCTCTAACTCATGCCCAAGAACATCCCACTCGGCTTCTATGTCGACGCCGATACCATCATTCACCGCATCCCCGCCGCGGTGAAATTCCTACTACTCATCGCCTTCATTCTCGTAACATCGCTGGCGGTGCACACGATCCCTTGGGCGGCGGTGAGCCTGGCTCTCCCCCTTGGCCTCTTCCCTATTGCCCGAGTTCCTTTCCGCGTTGCGTTTGGCCAACTCGCACCGCCGCTCTACCTTCTCCTCGCGCTCGCCGCGTTCCAGTGGTGGCAGAAAGACCTGACGGCGGCTGCCATCATGTTCCTCACCATCTACGCCGCCATTAGCGCGGCGGTGCTGCTAACACTCACCACAAAGGTCTCGGAGATGATGGACTCCCTGGATCGCGCCCTGGCTCCTCTGGGGCGCCTCGGGGTCCCCGTTGAGAACATCACGCTAGCGATGTCCCTGACCATTCGTTTACTTCCCCTGATGCTAGGAACGGTCGTCGAGGTGCTGGACGCACGAAAAGCCCGGGGTGCCACGGCATCACTAACCGCCTTTGGCACCCCGGTTATCATTCGCTCGATCCGTCGCGCACGCGCCATGGGCGAGGCCCTGCAAGCGCGCGGCGTCGGAGACTAAACTCTATTCACCGCGCAGCTCACGCAGGCGAGCCTGGACGGCATCATCCTGCACGTTCGGCTGAGCCTTAGCTTCAGCCGAACCGATTGCCTGCTGGGAGTTGCCCTCTACAGCCTTCGGATTGTTCATCTCGGCGCGAATCTGCTCAAGACGGGAGTGGCCAGCCAGCTGCACACCGGCCTGCTCAATCTCATGCATTCGGTTCGACACAGAGTTCTCCGCGAGCTCCGCCTGACCCAAAGCCTTGGAGTAGCGGCGCTCAATCTTATCGCGCACGGCATCTAGGGAAGGCGTGTTGCCATTCGCGGTAAGCTCGTTCATCGAGTTAAGGGAGTCGGAGACCTTCTCCTGCATCTTGGCCTGCTCGAGCTGGGACAGCAACTTCGAGCGCTCGTTAACCTTCTCACGCAAAGCCATGCCATTGCGCTCGACGGCCTTCTTAGCCTGCTCCGCCTGCTGCAGTGCCTGATCATGCAGCTTCTTGGTGTCTTCAACAGACTCCTCCGCGGTTACCAGCTGGGCGGCAAAGGCTTCCGCTGCGTTCTCATACTCGGTAGCCTTCTGCACGTCACCCTCAGCACGGGCCTTGTCCGCCAAGCTGAGAGCGTTGCGGGTGTTTTGCTGCAGCTTTTCAATCTCACTAAGACGACGGTTGAGCTGCATCTCCAGCTGACGCTGATTACCAATCACCGCAGCGGCCTGCTGGGATAGCTCCTGGTGCTGGCGCTGCGCGTCCTCGATTGCCTGCTCGATCTGTACCTTCGGATCAGCGTTCTCTTCGATCTTCGAGTCAAAGAGAGCCATTAAGTACTTCCAGGCCTTTACGAATGGATTCGCCATAACAGAAGGTGCCTTTCTCAGCAGTTCGTTGTGTAGATAAATGGGTAATCAGAGTATTCTCTGCCTGCCTAATATTAGCGAAGCAAGGAGAGCTACGCCGCAGTTCTATAACTCGGATGCAGCTGGCGCGGTGGAGGCAAGTTCCTCATCCATCGACGGCAACGCCATGTAGCCGGCCGCCTCAATGAGGACATCGGAGACGCTGACATCGAGTGCATGGCAGACAGAGGCCAGCAGCTCGGAGGAAACCTCCTTGCGGCCACGCTCCAGCTCCGAAAGATATCCCGGGGAAACACGCGCCACACTGGCGAGTTCGCGGAGGGTCACGCCTTTATCCGCACGGAAGGCGCGAAGCGTTAATCCAAGGGCCTCGCGCAGCAGCGGCTCAGGAGTCCGCGCCGACCGCGCCGGGGACTGGGTGGGCTTATCAAGTAATGCAACTGAAGTGTTCATCACTTCCTACAACGGCCCAGCACCCCTCCTTGTTCCCGCAATCAACTAATTTTCTTCAAGAGTTGATAGGAGAAGACTCAATGCCGCCTCAACTGCAGCGAAACGAATCGCGTTGCGCCCCTCAGCAGGAAGCTCATAAAGGACGCCGCGCTTGGCGACGCCCCCGCCACCCCTCCCGCATAACCCCACGTACACCGTGCCCGCGGGTTTGCCTTCCTGGAGGTCCGGCCCGGCTACACCAGTCAGCCCTACCCCCCAATCTGCACGCGTTTCAACGACCGCCGCCTCAGCCATCTGCGCAGCAGTCGCAGCAGACACCACGCCTTGCTCCTCAAGTTCTTCCACGGTGGTGTTGAGAAAATGAGCCTTGACCTCTGTCGCATACGTCACCAGCCCACCCCGCAGCACCGCCGAGGCTCCCGGGATACACGCCACAGTCGCAGCGGCTAGACCAGCAGTAAGGGACTCACAGAACGCCACAGTTTCACCGCGTTCGCTGAGCGTGGATACTAGTTGCGCCTCGATGCTCATTGGTTCTCCCTATGGCCATCAATGAGGTACTGGATGCCGGTCAGGACGGTAACGAAGGCGGCGGCCAACATAACGAGGAGGCTCGGAAGGTCCATCCACCCTGGCAGCGGACAAAGATACAACGCCACCGCCAAGGTCTGCAGAGCCGTCTTGAGCTTTCCGCCCTGGGAAGCCGGCACCACCTTCCCTTGACGCAGCAAGAAGAAGCGCCAAATCGTAATGCCGAATTCGCGAAACAGAATCAGCACGGTGATCCACACCGGCAAAGCCCCGGTGATATTGAGGCACACGAAGGCCGCAGTCATCAGGGCTTTGTCCGCGATAGGGTCCGCAATCTTGCCAAAGTTTGTAATGAGCCCACGCGCGCGTGCAATATCGCCATCCAACTTATCCGTGAGCATCAAGAGCGCGAAGCAGAGGAAAGCCCACCACTCATGGCCGGCAAGCACTAGCCAGGCAAACAAGGGGATAAAGAGGATGCGCAAACTGGTCAGGATGTTGGGCAGGTTCCAATTGGAGACCTCGGGGTTAACATCCGTAGTTTGAGATTGCTTGTGCGCAGCCTGAGAATCATTCACGCTCTTCATCCTACCGTGGCCTGCCTGCCCCTCGGGCGAGCACTACCATGGTCGGTATGAAGTATTTCGCAGTTTCCTATGAATACAATCCAGCTAACCCGGTTATTGCTGAGGTGCGCCCGAAGCACCGCGAATTCATCGGCGCACTCCACGACAAGGGCCAGATCTGTGGCTCTGGCCCCTACACCGATTCCAAGGGCGGGGCGCTCATCGTCCTGCAATTTGAGGATGAGTCCGTAAAGGTGGCCGATGTCATCGCCCTCATGGACCAGGATCCCTTCTACACCGAAGGCGCTGTTACTGGGCGCGCTTTCCGCGAGTGGAATCCCGTTATTAATTCCTTCTAAATCCCCGCGGCCCGAGTTTAAGGCAGCTCGGACTTGGGAAGTTCGTCCGCCTTGCCGACGAGCTCGCCCTCCTTGTTGCGTACGATCTTGTTGCCAAAATCGTCCCAATCATAGTGGTTGTGAGAAACCACCACGCCACCCTGGGCTTGGTCACGTTTGTCCTTCCACACTGACAGCAACACCGTAACCAGGAGGACGCCGACGATGACCAGTAGCGACACAAGGGTCGTAATCTCCGGTACTGCGCTGACATTCTCACCTCCATTGATGAAGGGCAAGTTGTTCTCGTGCAGAGCGTGGAAGAGCAGCTTGACACCAATGAACAGCAAGATAATACCCAGGCCATAAGGCAGGTAGACCAGGCGGTCCAACAGGCCATCAATGAGGAAGAACATTTGGCGCAGCCCCATGAGAGCGAAGGCATTGGTGGTAAAGACGAGGAAAGGCTCCGAGGTAATGCCGTAGATAGCTGGGATGGAGTCGAAGGCAAACATGACGTCGATCAGCCCGATAGCCGCCAAAGCAACGAAAAGCGGCGTCAGGGCGAATTTGCCCTTCTTCTCACCGGATTCCTCACGGTGGGTGAGCTTGTCACCGTGGTAGCGCGGGGTCACATGGACCACTTTGCGCAGCCACTTGACTACCAGCATGTCGTTGGGGTCGGTCTCGGGCGTCCCGTTGATCTCATCGATGAGCAGCTTGACTGCGGTGTAAATAAGGAAGATGGCAAACAGGTAGAAGACATCCGACCATGCCGCAATAATGGCCGCGCCCATCAAGATGAAGACAAGGCGGAAAACCAGCGCTAGGACGATACCGATGAGCAGGACCTTCTGCTGATACCTGCGGGGAATCTTGAAGGAGCCCATGACGAGCGAGAACACGAACAGGTTATCCACGCTCAACGCCTGTTCCGTCACCCAACCGGTGTAGAACTGTGCCGCATGTTCACTGTCCCACAGCACCCATACAACTCCGCCAAAGACAACGGCGACGGCCATGTAGAACAGTGTCCACCCACCGGATTCCTTGATGCTGGGCTCGTGGGGTGAGCGGACGTGGCTATAGAAATCGAAAACAAAAAAGCCCAAGATCACCGCGATGGTGATGGCCCAGACCCATAGTGGCACATGCATAATGAGTTATCCCTCCGGTCGACACGACAATAAAGACCGGAGGTCTCCCCCGCTAGCAGGCTCTATGCACAGTCCCGCTAGCCGGCGCGACCGGGAACTGTACCGCAGTTGCCGTGTTGACGATCGACGCCGTGGATTGGGGTACTCCCCTCCAAGACTCGTCCTATCCTACACGGAGCTTAGAACGCACCTGTGGAGGGGTTAGCGGAGATTTCTACGGTGCGGGTATCGGCTTCAGCGTCATCTACCCCGCCGGCATCTTCAGCGTCTTGGACCTCCTTCGGGGCCTCTGCTGGGTCAGCGCCCTTGATCATCCAGATGATGGTGTCGAGCTCCTCCGGCTTGACCAATACCTCACGCGCCTTGGAGCCTTCGGAAGGCCCAACCACACCGCGCGACTCCATGAGGTCCATGAGTCGACCGGCCTTGGCAAAGCCGATGCGCAGCTTGCGCTGGAGCATCGACGTGGAGCCCAGCTGGGAGGTGACCACAAGGTCGACGGCCTCCAAGAGGTCGTCCATATCCTTGCCGATCTCTTCGTCGATCTCCTTCTTCGCCTCCGAGGCCTTATCGTCCGTCACACCTTCCGTGTAGTTCGGCGAGCCTTGTGCCTTCGCGGCGTCGACAACCGCCTGCACCTCCTCGTCGGAGACGAACGCACCCTGCATACGCACGGGGCGGCCGCCCTGCGGGATGAAGAGGCCATCGCCCATACCGATGAGCTTCTCGGCTCCACCCTGATCCAGGATGACTCGAGAGTCCGTAAGCGAGGACGTCGCAAAAGCCAGACGAGAAGGAACGTTGGTCTTAATAAGACCGGTCACAACGTCCACGGACGGGCGCTGCGTTGCGAGCACAAGGTGAATGCCGGCTGCGCGCGCCTTCTGGGTGATGCGGACGATGGAATCCTCGATTTCCTTCGGGGCTGTCATCATGAGGTCTGCGAGCTCATCCACGACGCACACGATGTACGGGTACGGGCGCATCTCTCGCTGGGAGCCGGCAGGAGCCTGGTATTCGCCACTGCGGACCTTCCGGTTGAAGTCCTCGATCTTGCGCACGCGGGCAGCCTGCATATCCATGTAGCGCTGCTCCATCTCCTCCACCAGCCACTGCAGGGCCGCCGCAGCCTTCTTCGGCTGCGTGATGATGGGAGTGATGAGATGCGGGATACCTTCGTACGGCGTGAGCTCCACCATCTTCGGGTCGACGAGGATGAGGCGGACGTCTTCCGGCGTCGCGCGGGTCAACAGCGAGACCAGCATGGAGTTCACGAACGCCGACTTGCCCGAACCGGTTGCGCCGGCCACAAGCAGGTGCGGCATCTTCTTTACGGAGAAAGAGGTGTATTGACCCTCGATGTCCTTGCCCAAGCCGATCAGCATGGGGTCATGGTCGGCGCGCAGTGCCGGGGAATCCAAGACATCGCGCAGACGCACCATCTCTCGGTCCGCATTGGGCACCTCAATGCCAACTGCGGACTTGCCCGGAATCGGGGTGAGCAGGCGCAGGTTATCCGTCGCGACGGCGTAGGCCAGGTTGGACTGCAGGTTTGTAATCTTCGAGACCTTGACGCCAGGGCCCAGCTCGATCTCATAGCGCGTGACTGTCGGACCACGACTAAAACCGGTTACCTGGGCATCGACCTTGAATTCTTCAAAGACCTCGGTGATGGCCTCGATGATGCGATCGTTAGCCTCCGTGCGTGCCTTCGCAGGTTTGCCGGCGGTGAGCAGGTCCGTCGTCGGCACATCGTAGCCGCCGCCCAGGGCAGTGTCTTCCGCACCACTCGGAGCTGCGGGTGTTTCTTCGGCTACGCTCTGGGCTTCATCCTCAATCTTGGCACCCGTTCGCGCATCACGTCCGGATCGTTCCTGGAATATGCGCACTGCCTCGGAATGAGCGGCGGAGACCACGTCCTCTCCCGCTGAGCCAGCCGACGCTGCGCTTGCCGACGCCTCGGCAGCCGCCGCTCCCAGTGCTGCACCGGCGGCACCACCGACGTCCACGCGGGGACGCTTTTTCGGTGCTGGTTTGGATACTGGCTGCGGTGCCGCCGTCTGCTCCGACTGCGGAGCAGGTTCCGGTTCCGACACGACAGGGATCTCATCTGTGTCATCGACTCGGCTATCAAAGCTTGGGCGGCCGTGCTGTACCGGCTCCTGGGATACTGGCTGTGCCGCGGAGTCAAAGGAAACCGTGGCATTCTCATCCGGCATCTGCCTCGGGGGCTGCTTCGGTGTCAGCTTCGGGCGCGGGCGCGGAGTATACGCCGGGCGTGCGGGACGCTCGCGCCCTTCGGCGATGGCGTCAATGTCCTCGCTGGCGTAGCCGTAATCGTCCGCGGGGGCGTCGTCAAGCAGCCCCTCATCTGAGCGGTTCTTCCGATCACGGAGTCCGCCGAGGAGCGCGGAGAACTGGGCGGCCACGAAGTCATATGCCTCGCGCAGGGTGATGCCAGTGATATTGAGCGCTCCGTACACGATGAGCAGGAAAAGCAGTGGCACTGCCACGTAGCTGGAGAAGGCCGCTACCAATAGCTCGCCAACTAGATATCCGATGCCACCACCGGCCTCTCCGGCGGCATTGTTATTCCAGGTCAGCTTCGGAAGCCCAGCAAAGATGTGGATGAGGCTGAGCATGCATACCACGATGAGGGCGGTGCCGCCCACGACGCGCGGCTTGAAATGGCCCGCAGGACCGGACAGGTCCATCATGAGCGCGATGGCAACCGCAATCAATGCCACGGGAAGGACATAGGCGCCTGCACCAATGACGTAGCGAACAGCATTGGTGAGGTATTCACCGATAATGCCGGCGACTTGGAACCACGTTGCACAGGCAAGGATGATGGCCACACCAATCAGCACGAGCGCAACCGCATCTGGATTAGAGACACGAATGCTCTTCTCCATGCGAGTAGGGCGCTCCATAACGGTCGTCGGCATATCACCGTCGACGTCGTGGGCCCGGGTCACCTTGCTCTTCGACGAAGCAGCGCCCTCTGCCCTCTTGCTAGTTTTTTTATTCTTCGCGCGTCCAGAAATTTCCCCTGGCTCCCTCAACTCGTCGTAATCATCAATTGCCCCCTCATCATGGGGCGCATCATAAGCAGAATCGTAGAGATCCTCGTCCCGGCTTCCCGCTTCAGCTGGCTTAAGCCCAGCGAGGCCATGCCCGACTCCCCGCGCCATGCTTCCCATGCCCTTGGCGGTGGCGCCAAAAACGCTGCCGAGTCCGCGGCCAACGGCACGAAAGGCGCTGCCGGTCCTCTCCTCGGAGGTCTCGGCAGCGCGGGTTGCAGACGTCAGCGAGTAGCTTGTGCGGCCCGACGGCCGCGCCCGATTTACGGTGCGACCTCGACCGGAGGCGCGAGACGGAGCGTTCTTGACAGACATGCCTGCCACTCTAGTAGCAAACGCACCATTAACCACATGCGCCACACGCGCATGCTAAAGAATTTTCGCAGTTCAGCCTACAGGCTTGACCTAACGATGGCGGAGGTATCGCCCTCGATCTCAACCCGCGCGGCCTCGCGGCCGAAAGCCCACAAAAGCAATTCGGCCACGGTGCCACGCACCCGCACCACTGCATCGCCTTGCTCCGAAACGTGCCGCTTATCCGCGGCCACGATCGGTGGAAAGCCCTGTGGTTCCAGCACGACAGGACGGCGAGAACGTGATAACAGCCGTGTGCCTAGTAGTTTCAACGGCGCACGAAGCTCGGCGTGTGCGGCTCGTGACAAATCCCGCGGTTCAGTGTGACCATTGGCGCGGCGAAGATCCTCATGATGGACAAAGTGTTCCGCAGCATTGAACACCGAGTCCGCATAGCGCAAAGGATTCAGTCTGCCCGCTCCCCTACCCCAGGAATCAACAAGCTCCTCATATGCCTTCTGCGCACGAATCTTCCTAGCGATGTCATCAGCATGAGAAGACAGTGCCGGGATAAAAGCCCCGATCGCAGCATCAGGGCGGTTCTCACGAACCCACAAATGCGTTATGAGGTCATGGGCCGACCAGCCCACGCACAACGTCGGTGCGTCGGGACCAAGTTCATGAAATAACGCCACCATTTTGGCGCGCTCGCTTGAGGAAAACGACATGCGCCCCAGCATACCCACCAAAGACGGGAACGCTGGGGCGCTGTTGGCCTAAAGCCTAGAGCGATTCACGGGAAGCGTGAACTTCGTCGTCGTCAGGCAGCAAGATATCCGAGTTCGTCGGCACAATGGTCGGCAGAATCACCGGCTCGCGCTTGTACTTGGAATCCATGAGCTTCGACACCTTGCGGCGCAGCTTCTGCACCATGCGGTAGGTATCGTTCTCACCCTCCGCTGCGAGGTCATTCATGGTGTTCTCCACCATCTCAGCCACCTCGGGCACGATTCCGCGGTCATCGTCGGAGAAGCCCGTTGTGGACACCGTCGGGTGCTCGAGCAGGCGCGAGGTGCGGTTATCAATGACGCAGGTGATGGAAACAACGCCGCCAGCACCCAGGTTGGTGCGGTCCGCCAGGGTATCTGCGTCGACATCACCCATCGACACACCATCGACGTAGAGGTTGCCCACAGGGATCTGGCCGACAACTTCAGCGCGGCCGTTGCGCAGATCGACGACAACACCGTTCTGAGTCAAGACCACGCGGTCGCGGGCCACACCGGTGGAAATAGCCAGCTCCTTGTTCGCGCGGAGGTGGCGCCACTCACCGTGCACCGGCATCGCGTTCTTCGGGCGGGCAGCGTTGTAAAGGAAGAGCAGCTCGCCCCCGTAGCCGTGGCCGGAGGCGTGAACCTTAGCTTCCTTGTTGGTGATGACTTCAGCACCAATCTGAGAGAGCATGTTGATAACGCCAAACACGGCTTCCTCGTTACCCGGAATCAGGGAGGAGGAGAAGATGATGAGGTCACCATCGCGAACCGTGATCTGGCGGTGCTCGCGGCGTGCCATGCGGGACAGCGCCGCCATCGGCTCACCCTGGGTACCGGTGGTGATGAGCAGCACCTTGTGCGGAGCCATCTTGGCTGCCTCATCGATCGGGATAATGGTGCCGCGCGGCACCTTGAGGAAGCCCATCTTCTCCGCAATTTCCATGTTGCGCATCATGGAGCGACCGTTGAAGGCAACCTTGCGGCCGGCGGCCACGGCGGCGTCGATAGCCGCCTGCACGCGGTAAACATTGGAGGCGAAGGTGGCGATGATCACGCGCTGCTTGGCCCCAGACACCAGCCGCTTAAATGTTGCCGGAATGTCGCCCTCAGAGGCGGACACACCCGGAATGTTGGCGTTGGTGGAGTCACACAGCATGAGGTCCACGCCCTCATCGCCGTAACGCGACAGGGCCGGCAGATCCGTCGGACGATTATCCAGTGGGGTCTGGTCCAGCTTGATATCACCGGTGTGGATGATGTTGCCGGCCGGGGTACCCAGCATGACGCCAAGCGCATCCGGGACGGAGTGGTTCACTGCCCAGAAACGGCAGCGGAACGGACCGTAGTTCACATCGGACTTCTCGTTGACCTCTACGAACTTCGGCTTCTGGCGGTGCTCCTTACACTTGGCCGCGATCAGCGCAATGGTGAAACGCGAAGCCACGATCGGGATATCCGGGCGCAGCTTCAGCAGCCACGGAATCGCACCGATGTGGTCCTCGTGTGCGTGGGTGACGACGAGCGCCTTGACCTTGTGAATCTTCTTCTCAATCGGGCCAAAGTCCGGGAGAATCAGGTCCACGCCCGGCTCACCGGAGGACGGGAAGAGCACACCACAGTCGATGATGAGCATTTCGTCCTGGTACTCGAAGACGGTCATGTTTCGACCGATCTCAGAAATACCGCCCAGAGCATAAATACGCAGCGAATCCTTCTGCTGCTTCGGCGGCTCTGGCAGACGCTTAGTCAAGTCCGCGCCCTGCATGGACTTGGGCACATTGCGGCGACCGCGGTTGTTGTTGCGGTTACGGTTGTTACGACCACCGTTGTTGCTATTGCCGTTGTTGTGGTTGTTGTTGCCGCCGCGGCCGCGACCACGGCCGCCACGGGAACCACGAGAACGGGAACGACGGTTGCCGTCGTCAGAGTTTCCAGACTCCTTAGAGGTGGCGCCGGAAGCAGCCGATTCGTTCGGCGCTTGGAAAACCGGCGAAGCCGCCTCATTCGAGGCGGTCTCAGTCTCCGAAGGCGGACCCGCCTTACGGGTTACCTTGCGGGAGCGATTACGGGATTCAGTCATTCTTAAAGGACTCCAGCCTTTTCCAAATCGTGGCGAAGAGCCTCAATCTCCTCCGCGTCCGCCGCGGATACTGGGAGACGAGGATCTCCAACTTCAATACCCTGCAGGCGCAGGGCAGCTTTAACAAGAGTTACTCCTCCGAGGCGGCCTTGCGCCTCGACGAGCGGGGACAAAGTTTTCGCGTTGATCTCTCGCGCACGTGCGATATCGCCTTCGTCAAAGGCTACGTAGAGATCAGCCAGGGCACGCGGTGCAATATGGCCAATCACGGAAATAACGCCCGAAGCACCGAGGGCCAGCCACGGCAAGTTCAGTCCGTCATCTCCGGAGTACCATGCCAAACCGGTTTCCTGGATAAGCGGTGCGGCTGCTACAAGGTCGCCCTTGGCGTCTTTAACAGCCTTTATGTTCGGCACGTCCGCGAGGCGAAGAAGGGTCTCCGTCTCAATCGGAATGCCCGAGCGGCCAGGAATGTCGTACAGACAAATTGGGAGGTCCACGGCGTCAGCCACAGCAGTAAAGTGCGCGTACACACCAGCCTGGGAAGGCTTGGAGTAATACGGGGTCACGACCAGAAGGCTGTCTGCTCCCGCATCAGCGAAAGCGCGCGCTGCCTCAATACTGGTGGCGGTGTTATTAGTTCCCGCACCAGCGCACAACTTAGCGCGGCCGCCTACCTCTTCCTTTACAGCTGCGAACAGCTCCAGTTTCTCATCCAACGACGTCGTCGGTGATTCGCCCGTGGTCCCAGACAAAATGAGCGAATCTACGCCGTTATCAACCAAATGAGCTGCTAGGCGACGACCAGCGGACACGTCCAAGCCGCCGTCCTGGTCAAATGGAGTGACCATAGCTACGCCTACGCGTCCGAAGGTGTCGACGCCTGCCTGTGCTGTCATACCTGTGCTCATAGGCATCAAGATTACCTGCTTTCGCCCCCATTGGCCGCATCGGGGTCGTGCGCGAGTCTCCTACTGAGTGCTTTAAGCGTAGGGACTCGAGGCCATTTCGGTACCGTCAGCCAGGGTGGTGATATGGAAGTCGTCGAAAAGCACCGGCGATTGCTCCCGCAAGAGCTTTAAACACGTGACGGCGAGCTGGCGCATCTCTGTATCGGCCTGTTCAGTCGCCCGCGCGCCAATAAAGTGACGCCACGCGCGATAGTTTCCCGTCACGACGATGCGGGATTCCGTGAGATTGGGTAATACCGCACGCGCTGCTTGTCGAGCCTGTTTCTTGCGCAGCAATGCATTTGGCTCCTCTTCCAGCTTGGACTCGAGAGCGTCAAGGAGCTCCTCGTAGACAAACCTCGCTTCGTCGGCCACCTGCAAGGTCAACCGCGTGAGCTGTTCATCCTCCGCAATGAATTTGGGCAGAACTACCTCTGCTTCCTCGGAATGCACGAAACGTTGCGAGAGCTGCGAGAAGGAGAAATGACGGTGGCGAACCAGCTCGTGCGACGCCGACCGCGACAGTCCCCGTATATAAAGCGTCGCTGTGGCATGCTCCAGCAATGCATCGTGGCCGACCTCCAGAATGTGGTGCAGATAGGCCTGATTTGAGGCGGTACGGGGATTCGGCTTGTCGAAGGACTCATAACAGGCGCGCCCGGCAAATTCGACTAGAGCCTCGCTTTCCGACGCCCCCTCATCAACCTCCCAGTCCACTCCTCGCGGCGCATGGAAAGCGGTTGCCGCAATGAGCTGGACATCAAGCTCAGAGACTTTTGCCATTACAGCCCCAAGTACTTCTCAAGTCCCACGGTCAAGCCTGGGTGGGATGCAATTTCTCGTACACCCAGCAGAACACCGGGGGTAAAGGAAGAGCGGTCATAGGAATCCTGACGGATGGTCAAGGACTGGCCTTGAGTGCCGAAGATAACTTCTTCATGAGCCACCATTCCCTGCATACGGACTGCGTGGACGTGAACACCATCGACGTCTGCGCCGCGCGCTCCATCGAGAGACTGCTCGGTCTTGTCCGGCATAGCGTCCAAGCCTGCCTCCTGGCGAGCCTTTGCAATGCCCTGCGCAGTGTGAACCGCGGTACCGGACGGCGCATCGAGCTTGTTCGGGTGGTGGTATTCAACTACCTCGGCACTGTCAAAGAACTTCGCCGCCTGCGCGGCAAACACCATGGTCAGTACAGCTGAAATAGCGAAGTTCGGGGCGATGAGAACGTTGCCGGCGTCCTCTTTCTGAGTCCACCCCTCCACCTTGGCTAGGCGTTCTGAATCGAATCCCGTGGTCCCCACAACAGCGTGGATGCCATGTGCGATGCAAAACTCTAGATTGTCCATGACCGATGCCGGCTGGGTGAAGTCGACGGCGACCTCGGCACCCGATTCAACCAGCTTCTCCAACGGGGTCCCGCGGTCGATGGAAGCAACTAGCTCCAAATCCTCTGCCGCATTAACGCCTTCCACGATTGCTTGGCCCACGCGCCCTTTAGCCCCCAAGACGCCTACCTTGATAGTCATTCACAATCCCTTCATACGTGTTCGTGCGGTTAACTGTGCCCAGTCTATCCCTGACACCGGCGAGGTTTCAGACAGGGCTCAAAAGGCTGCCTTTAATACGCATTTTCTTCCTTTCGTTGCGGACACAGGCGACGCCACTCAAATCATTCGGCATCGAATGTCCTGGCTAACCCATGGTGGCTACCCCCGTTTATAGTGACGACTTGACATGAATGTAGTGCTGGCTATGGCTATGTGGGGCGGTGGCCGCTAGAATCATGGTTAGAACACTTCTTCTAATACATGTTTATCTCGGGGGAGATACCATGACCACCACTGCTACACGCCCGCCTACCTTCTTCTTTTCCACCACCAACCCTAATAATCCACATGCGATGGCCCGTGCTCAAGCCCGAAGAGCCACCTATAAAACCTGGGTCGGGGCCATGCCCAGCCTCGACGCCGATATCAACACCACCGCACTATCCCTAGTGGCGGCCTGGTCACTGCCCGAAGGCCACATTAAATCCGGCCTGCGTGCTATCCACCGGCTGGGTAGTCTGCCGAAAGTCAAAGCCATACAAGACAC